>JANOQP010000127.1:0-8098 GCA_031414895.1 Saprospirales bacterium | reverse complement strand
GTCGGCCACGATGACCGGGATCAGGCCCGCGCCCATCGCCTGTGCCGCCCTGCGTTGGCCTTGTGTAAGGCTTTGGGCGGCATGGGCGTAGATGCATTGATGGCGGCATTTTATTATTATTAATCTTCGAGTATCCATGGTGCATCTTTAATGGTAATGCCCGAAATTTTTTCTTTAATCAACTCCTGTTTTAAATTTTCAGAAATAATGAAACATTTAGTCGGAATACCTCTAAAAGCAAATAAGTCAAACTTTGAAGCCTCTTTATTCAAATACATCTTACCGCCCTCGTAAATTGAAACTTTCTTTGAACGTGCATCTTCAAAATTTTTGACATAAAACGGTGATGACATTTCAGGCATCCCTGAATGAGAAGATTTGAAAAATTGAGTTTTTTCAAAATCAATTAGCGAAGGATTGTCAGGTAGTAATAATATATGGACCCAATAGTAATCGCCGTATGTATTGGTTTTGTGTTTAAGGGTAAGCGGGTAGAGTTTAGATGGAGGCAACTCAAATTTTGACAATAGGTTTTTCAGTTTTTTGCTAATAATTAACCCCTTAAAACTATTAAAGCCAGCCATCACATCTTCCATTTTACTTTTTGAATAAACTTCGAGGTTGGTAGCCGAATTTGGAATAGGGTTAGTTGAAAAATAATCAAAACCACAGTCATTGTCAATAAATCTCAACAAATTTCCACCATTTTTAATGGTCATTGGGTTTGAATTCTGTTCGTCAAAAATACTGAATTTCATAAGCCGTCCGCTGATTTGTTTTGTTTAGAAATAAACGGCAGCCGCTTGTATAAAAAAACGGCTGCCGTTAGTTTGGAAGGAGTTTTGTGAAAAAATTATAGGCCTATAAAGACCAAAGGCAAGGTGGCGAAATGTTGGTTGACAGTTTGTCCGCTTGAAATCGCGCTTGCTATACGAGTTCGTAGCACTGGAATCAGTTTACACTGTATCCATTTATTTACTTGCCTGAAATTTGGAGAGCCTGCCTGTAAAGCATACTGGTCTAATTGGAATCTAACCCATGCTGTATATGCAGGATGAGAGCCGCTGTGGTTTGCCTGTGGAACACGGTAGCCGTTGTATCCATCGTTCGGATGAAAGCCATCTCTTGCTGCTTTACGAACTACTGCGTGCAACGCACTACTCGTACTTCCACTGAAATCATCGCAAAGTTGCTTTGGGATGATATGATGAGCTTGGTCGGTATTTCCAGTTGGTATTCCGAGGACTGTTCGAAGGTCCCCATAATTGCCAAAATTGATTGAACCGCTTTGAGGAGTCCATTTTACACAGACAAGGCTACTTGACGGGACTGCATCTGTAGCATAGCTACATACTTGAAGCCCTTTTGTTGTCAAGAAAAGGTCCAAATCATAGCGGTACTTTGGGCATGAACCCGAGGCTGCAATGTGGTAAGTGCAACAGACATCTCTATCAGTTACTTGTTGGTTGTTCACTTCTGAAACAATTGTTTCAGATTGCGAAACAGGTGTTTCTTGCTTATGGCATCCTTGAAACAGGAAAAGGCCAAGGGCAAAGAGGATGGAAATTTGAAAAAATGTCTTCATGTTGTAAAAATTTAGAGAGTGAATATTATTTATTTTATACATTTTTTGATTGCCGCCATCGCCCAGATGACGTGGTTTCGGATGATCCCATCGGCTGCTTCCTTGCGCTCCATCGGTTTCGATTTTTTGTTTGAGGCGGCAAAAATCCGCTATAATTTTCTCAAAAACCTAAAAAGATTGCCCGAAATTCCCCAAACCGAACGACTACCTTTGGCCTGATTAACACACTTTGGAACGCCATGTTTTTACATATTGTCTCTTTTGATATCCCCTACCCGGCCAATTATGGCGGCGTGATTGTCATTTTTAATCAGATAAAATCGCTCCACGAGGCGGGCGTGAAGGTCATATTGCACTGTTTTCAGTACAACGACCGCCAGCCCGATGCCGAGCTCGAAAAATATTGCCACGAGGTCAATTATTACCAGCGCACCCGTTCGCTTTGGCACCAGGTCAGCCTTCGCCCGTTCATCATGCAGTCGCGGCGGCACTCAAAACTCCTGAAAAGGCTGAAAAAAGACAACTATCCGATCCTTTTCGAGGGGATGCACACCTGCGGTTTCATCGACCACAGCTCGCTCCGTCGGCGGCATAAAATTGTGCGGATGCACAATATCGAATGGCAATACTATGCCAACCTGTCCGAACTGGAAGACGATGTTCTGCAAAAGCTCTTTTTCTTCATCGAGAGCATCAAGCTGCAACGCGCCGAGCCAAAGGTCGTTTTGCACGCCGACCAGATTATCGCCATCTCGACCGACGACGAAGCGTATTTCCGGGAAATGAAGCCCTCGACCTATTATGTGCCCGTTTTTCACCCAAACAAACTGGTCGAAAGCGCGCTCGGCCGCGGCGAGTACATCCTTTTTCACGGCAAACTTTCGGTCGCCGACAACGAACGTGCCGCCCTTTGGCTCATCGAGGAAATCTTCGCGGAAACGGACATCCCGTTCACCATCGCCGGCCTCGAACCGTCGGACCGCCTGAAAATGCTGGTCGAAAAATACGACAACGTCACCCTCGTCGAGAACCCGGACGACCGCACGATGAACCAGTTGATCCGCGAGGCGCAGATCAATTTGCTGGTCTCTTTCCAGCGAGCGGGCATGAAACTCAAGCTCGTCAATTCCCTTTTCCTAGGCCGTTTTTGCATCGTCAATGATAAAATGGTGAGCGGCACCGGGCTGGCATCGCTCTGTTATGTGCGCAATTCGGCGGCGCAGATCCGCCAGACGATCGAGGCGATCATCATGGCGCCATTTGAACAGAGCAAGATCAACGAAAGGAAGACGCTGTTGGAAACCGAATATTCCAACAAGATCAATGCGGACAAATTGATCGAGATCATCGGGAAATTGTAGAACCGATGGCCCATTTTCTTGTTCGATGAATGTCTGAACTGTGACTTATTTGATTTTTATGATGGTTATGAAATGCGACTTCAATCACAAAAATCATAAAAATCAAATAAATCACAGTTCAGACGACCTTCTTGTTCCAGTAGAAATTCCACATCCATGAACGCCATCCTTTCCGACCCAAAACTCGACAGCGGTTTAAAGAAAATTGCCACCAAAGTCTTTGACAATCAACGGGTTACGTTCGACGAGGGGATGCTTTTGTTTGAAAAGGCACCGCTCGGTTATTTGGGCGCACTGGCCAATTTCGTCCGCGAAAAAAAGAACGGCAACAAGGTCTATTTCAACCGAAACTTCCATATCGAACCAACGAACCTTTGTGTCTATGACTGTAAGTTTTGTTCCTATTCGCGGCTGTTGAAACAGAAGGAGGACACCGACGCATGGGCATATTCGATGGACGATATGTTCAATATTGTAAAAAATTATGACGGGAAGGACGTTACGGAGGTGCATATCGTCGGCGGTGTTTTGCCGAGGTACGACCTGCCTTTTTATGTCGAGCTGTTCAATAAAATAAAGGCACACCGGCCGGAGCTCCATGTAAAAGCATTGACGCCGGTCGAGTACCACTATATTTTTAAAAAGGCGAAAATTGGCTACGCCGAGGGCATGAAAATGATTGCCGATGCGGGCTGCGATTCGTTGCCCGGCGGCGGCGCGGAAATTTTTCACCCGGAGATCCGCGAACAGATTGCCGCCGACAAATGCACGGGCCAACAATGGCTCGATATCCATGAAATTTGGCACAATTTGGGCCGCCGCTCGAACGCGACGATGCTTTATGGGCATATCGAAAAATGGGAACACCGCATCGACCACCTCCAAAAACTGCGCGTTTTGCAGGACAAAACGGGCGGTTTCCAGACTTTTATCCCGCTGAAATTTAGGAACAAGGACAACCAAATGCACGCAGTGCCGGAATCCACGACCGTTGAGGACCTGCGGAATTATGCCATTTCGCGCATCTTTTTGGACAATTTCGACCATATCAAAGCCTATTGGCCGATGATCGGCCGCTCGACGGCGCAACTTTCGATCGGTTTCGGCGTGGACGATATCGACGGCACCATCGACGACACGACCAAGATCTATTCGATGGCCGGCTCCGAGGAGCAGCACCCCAGCCTCACTACCGAGGAACTCGTCAAAATGATCCGCGCGATCGGCCGCGAGGCGATCGAGCGCGACACGCTTTATAATGTCGTTCGCGATTGGACGGGCGAAGTTTTTGTGAGCGATTCGGAGTTTCGGGGGTATTTTGAACTGCCCGTTTTGAATTGATTTTTTAGTTGCCACCGAGACGCAGAGAACACAAAGGTTTTTGAAAATAAACTCCGCGCCCTCTGCGCCTTTGCGGCAAAACAGTCCTGTCATGCGCGTTTCCGCAATCTCCTACCTCAACACAAAACCGTTTTTGCTCGGCCTTTTCCAGTCGGGCCTCGATGCGGAGATCCAGCTTTCACTCGATATGCCTTCCGTCACGGCGCAAAAATTGCTCGACAACGAAGTGGACCTCGGCCTCGTCCCCGTCGCCGTTTTGCCGGAACTTGGCGAAAGTTGGCTCGTGAGCGACTATTGCATCGGCTCGGTCGGGGCGGTCAAAACGGTCTGCCTTTTTTCCGAAAAACCGCTTTCGCAGGTCAAAAAAGTTTGGCTGGATTTTCACTCAAAAACCTCGGTCGCGCTCGTTCAGCTGCTTTTTCGCGAATTTTGGCAACAAAAAGTGGAATTTTTGCCCGCCGCGCCCGGTTTTGAGGAAATGATCGGCGGCGACACAGCGGCGGTCGTGATCGGCGACCGGGCCATCGGGATGCTCAAAAAATACCCGGTCGTCATCGATCTTGCGGAAACTTGGACAGAATGGACGGGGCTGCCGTTCGTCTTTGCGGCATGGGCCAGCCGCCGCCCGCTCGACCCGGTTTTTGTCGTAAAACTGAACGCGGCCTTCAAGCTGGGCCTCGACCATGTGCCGCAATTGACGATGCTCCTGCCCCCCGTCGAGGGTTTTGACCTCAAAAAATATTACACACAGAACATCAGCTACGAACTCAACGCGCTGAAAATCAATGGGTTACGGCTTTTTTTGGAGAAGATCAGGCCGGATTTTGATTTTGAGATGATCCATCGCGGGCCCGTTTTTTCGCAAAAAACAACCCTTGCGGTGAACCCGTAATTTAGGTTTTTTGCAATTGGCGCAAAGTTTGCCTACCCAAAAAGTCCCTACTTTCGCCCCATATTTCCCCCTCCCCCGCTCCCTGCGCGTTTTGGTTTGGTCGTTTGACCGCCCTTTCCAATTTTATAATTCCCCCTTCCGTCCTAAATTTATAGGTTTGCCCGATTTTTCAGCGTCCGGCAAAACCACCCAACCAAGTTTTTTCCCGGAATCCATTTTCGGGTAATCCATCATTCTTTAAAAGTAATCTTACATGAACAAATTTATCGTGGCGATTTTCGCCGCTTACTGGTTTTTGGCCTGCACTTCCCAAAAAACCACCGTTCTGGACGAACAACTCACCGAAAACATCATTTCCGCCTCGCTTTCCGGCGAAATAGCCGAGTATATGATGCCCGACGGCAAGGATCTGTCGAAAATCCCGAACCAGGACGCGAAAAACCCGCTCACCCCTGCCAAAGTTGCGCTCGGAAAAATGCTCTTTTTTGAGCCGGGCATGGGCCTCGTGGGCAAAAACCCGAAACTCAAACAGACCTATAGTTGCGCCTCTTGCCACGTCCCGGAGCGCGGTTTTACCGCCGGGCGTTTTCAGGGCATTGCCGACGGCGCGGTCGGTTTCGGCATTTCCGGCGAGGGCCGCGAAAAGGACGCTGAATATCTCGGTGCGGATGTCGATGCGCAGGGCGCGCGCCCGCTTACGATGCACAACCTTGCTTATGTCCCGGTGGCCCTTTGGTCGGGCACTTTTGGCTCGTTCAGCGTGAACATCGGCACCGAAAATGTGTGGGAACAGGCCGATACTCTGGTCAGGATCAACAAAAAAGGTTTTATGGGATTGGAGGCAAACAACCAGCGCGCCCTGATCGTCCACCGCCAGATAATGAACCCGCAAATCGCGGACACGCTCGGCTACAAGGCCATGTTCGACGAGGCTTTTCCCGATATTTTGGGCGCGGAAAGGTACAGTTTGATGACGGTCGCCTTTGCAATCGCTGCCTACCAGCGCACCATTTTGACCAACCAAGCCCCTTTCCAACAATGGCTGCGAGGCGAAAAGGACGCGATGACCGACCAAGAAAAGCGCGGCGGGGCATTGTTTTTCGGCAAAGCGGGCTGTTTCAACTGCCACGAGGGTCCCGCGCTCAACCAAATGGCCTTCTTCGGCCTCGGCGTGAACAACCTCCACCAATCGGGCTTCGATGTTTTTCGGACAGGGGCGGCGGACAACCGCATTCTGGGCCGCGGTGGTTTCACGAAAAGGCCTGAGGACATGCACAAGTTCAAGGTGCCGCAACTTTACAACCTCAAATCGGTCGGTTTTTATTTCCACGGGGCGAGCAAGCGCGACCTCCGCGAGGTGGTCAACTATTTCAACCAGGGCGTGCCGGAAAACGCGGAAGTCCCGGCTTCGCAAATTGCGCCGCTTTTCAAACCGCTCAACTTGACGGCCCGCGAGATCGCCGACCTCACCGAGTTCCTCAAAAACGGCCTTTACGACCCGAACATCGAGCGGTTCAAACCGAGCCGGGTGATGTCCGGCAAGTGTTTCCCGAACAATGATTATCGGTCGAAACTGGACATGAACTGTTTTTGACCGACCGTTTTTCAATGAAAAAAGCCCATCCCGATGATTTCGGGACGGGCTTTTTTGTTTCTGAAAAACCCCCTTTTAGGTTCACAGCAATTTGAAAATCTCGTTCGCAGAAAGCGAGAAATCAGGCAAAACCGCTGTGCAGGTGCAAATCCTGGCCCCTTTGATAACCGACATTTGGAACAGCCCGTCGCCGCTGAAAACATTGACCTCTTTTTGGTTCGGGTAAATCTGCCACACTACTTTTACGCCAGCATCGCGGTAATTCTGCATCTTGTCCACTACACGATTAACTTGGTCTGAATTCGAGATGATCTCAATAACAAAGTCGGGTATTTGCGGGACACCCTGTCCAATTTTGTGCAGTTGTGCCATCGAATAATAGGAGACATCGGGACGCCGATGGACGTTTTCGAGGAAATGGGCATCGATTTCGGATTCCAAAACTCCGTCAATTTTGCCCGCCGAAACCAGCGAGGCAAAAAATTTCCGCAGGTTGAACAAGATGAGCAGCTGGGTTTGGTGCATGTTTCGTTTTGTTTTCTCGACCTTCCCATTGACCAGTTCGTACTTAAAGCTGTTTTCGAGCGAAAGGTATTTCCGTTCAAATTGCGGCCATGAAATCAGCCCGGGAATGGCCGGTTTTGCGCCGTTAGACCGCTGGAAATTGGTCGGTTTTAATTGCTGAACGGTTGCGGATGCCTCCATTTTAGATAATTTTTGAACAAAGTTAATTGCCTTTCGGCAAATTTCATCCAATCCTCAATTCTTCCAATCCTCCCCAAAATCCTCATCGCGGATCAAACCAGAAAGCAGATCTTTCAAAATGGTGCGCGAATTGACCACCTCGCGGCTTAAAACCTGAAATTCGACCAGCCCAAAAAGGCAAAGTTCGGCCCAAGTAAAATAGCTCGTTTCGTCCTCCCCCACCGCAGCTTCGACCACCTTGCGCAGCCCGGCGACGGATTCGACGGTCTTGTAAAAATCCTTGTTGGTCGCATCGTTGAGCAGGTCCACGGTATTTCCGCCCGAAAACCAGGCTTTTATCGTGCCGTACGGGTCGCGTTGTTGGCCTTTTTTGAGCTTTTCGGGGTTCGGGAAATATTCCAAAAAGACCTTTTTGACCGCACGCCCCAGCAACGTCATCGCGACGGCGTGCGCACCCTCCTGCTCGCCCTCATAAACGAGCTCGACTTTTCCGGTGATCGCCGGGACGACGCCCCAAAAATCGGTGATGCGGACGGTCGTGTTTTGTTATGCAATAATAAGGATGCGCCGTTCGGCAGCGGAGAGCAAATTTTAGGCGGCTGAAATGCTCAAACGCGCCG
>JANOQP010000126.1:0-2712 GCA_031414895.1 Saprospirales bacterium | reverse complement strand
CCGACAATTGCGCACAAGTGTTTGGTGTTTTTGGGATTTTGAGTTCATGTTGGCAAATTCAACGCGGTGTTGTCGGCACAGCCGACGGAATATTGGGCACGAGGTGAAACCTCGCGCCAGCGAGTGCTGATTTTCGGTTGAAGCGATTGTTGAAATACGATATGACAGGATTGGCGGAAATTCTCGCTCAATCCACGATTCTCTTCAAATCGACCCCTTTCGCAGGGCGCAAAATGAGCGGCACTTTTTCGATATAAACGGAATCGCTGTCGAGGCCGAACCAGTTTTTCGGGCTGCCCGTGATGGATTTCACAAAAAGATAGACCTCCATGATGATCTGTTCGTGGGCGGGCAGGTCGTTTTCGTGGCTCAAAAATTCTTCAAGCAAAATGAACTTGAAATCGCCCGCATGGGAGCTGTCCTTCAGCGAATGGTAGCGCGGCGCAAGGTTCACCTCCTCATTGTCCACGAGGTCGTTGACCACTTTTTTGAGGAAAACGTTCATCCGCTGCTCGACCCTGAAACCGAGGAAGAACGTGATCTTGACCACGTCATCGGGCGATACGATGTTCACTTTATAGTCCATCGTGTACGGTTCGTCGGTCACTTGGATATTGACGAACCAATAAATATCGGCGCGTTTCGGCTGCCCGGCGAGGATGCTGTAAATGATCTTTTCCTCCACCTTCAGCTCCTTGCTGACGCGGCTCAAAAAGACGAGGTTGGTCGCATATTTCGGCACGCCCGTGTCGTTGGAAAGGGTAATCAACTGGTCGAGATAGTCGTTGATCTTGACCGCCCCGACGAGCCGTCGGCGGATTTTTTTGGCCTCCACCCAAACCAACATCAGGAAGATTATGATGGATGCGATGATGACCGTGACGAAGCCGCCGTGCATAAATTTGATGGCGTTTGCCATAAAAAACACGCCCTCGAAGATCAAGTAAAAAATCAAAAAAGCCCAGATATAGATGCTTTTTACCCGGTTTATGATGAAATAATTGCTCAAAAGGATGGTGCTCATCAACATCGTCGCCGTCACCGAGAGGCCGTAGGCTGCCTCCATGTTGTCGCTTTTTTGGAAATAAAGGACGACCGCGATACAGCCCGCCCATAGGAACATATTGACTGCCGGGACGTAAATCTGGCCCTTCATGTTGGTCGGGAAAATGACCGTCATTTTGGGCAAAAGCCCCAACCGGATCGCCTCGCTCACGAGCGTGAACGAACCAGTGATCATCGCCTGACTGGCAATGATGGCCGCCATCGCCGAGATCACGATCCCCGTGACCAAAAACCAATCCGGCATGATGCCATAAAAAGGGTTGGTCGGTGTTTTTTCGCCGATATGCCTCAAAAGCCACGCGCCCTGACCGAGGTAATTAAGGACGAGCGTTGTCTTCACCATCACCCAAGTGACGCGGATGTTCTTTTTGCCGCAATGGCCGAGGTCGGCATAAAGTGCCTCTGCGCCCGTCGTGCAAAGAAAAACCGCGCCCAAAATAATCAAAAACGAAGGGTGGTGCACCAGTAATTTGATGCCGTGGTGTGGGCTGAGCGCCCATAAAATTTCGGGCGCACCCATGATTTGGGCGATGCCCAAAATGCCGAGCATCGAGAACCAGATGAACATAATTGGCCCGAAAAACTTCCCGACGAGTGCCGTGCCGAACCGTTGAAAGGCAAAGAGCAGCGAAATAATGACAATTACGATCGGGATGACCGGGATGTTCGGCGAGATCTTGACCAGCCCCTCGATGGCCGAAGAGACCGTGATCGGCGGCGTGATCATCCCCTCGGCAAGCATCGACGCGCCGCCGATGATGGCCGGGAAGAGCAACCAATTTGCCTTCCGGCGGACCAATGTGTAGAGCGAAAAGATCCCGCCCTCGCCGTTGTTGTCCGCCCGGAGGACCAATACGATGTACTTAAAAGAGGTCTGGATTGTCAAGGTCCAAAAGACGAGCGAAATCGCTCCCATGATGGTATCGCGGTCGATAATATTGCTACCGAATACCGCCTTCATCACATAAAGCGGTGAAGTCCCAATGTCGCCATAGATGATTCCGAGGGTAATGAGCAGTCCCGCGAGGGTCATTTTGTGGTGGTGACCGCCGGTGCTGATGTTGCCGGGGTGCGGGTTGGTGGGCTTGCTCATGTTGTGGCGGGTGTTTTGGCGTTTTTCATTTTAAAAAAATAACTGGGCAAATAAAGCTATTGATTTTGTCTTTTTGAAAAAATCCGACCCCCATGGAGGGCTTTCCCCTAAAAAAGTAGTCGGCCACGGTTCTCCGTTTTATTTATTTTTGCAGGATGAAAAAAGTCCTAATCATCGGCGCGACCACGGGCATTGGCCGCGAGCTCGCCCGGCAATATGCCCAAAAAGGCTGGAAGGTCGGTGTCACGGGCCGCCGTCTCGAACATCTCGGCTCGTTGCAAAGTGAGTTCCCGGCGCAGGTTTTTATCAAGGTGCATGATGTCGCTGCCGCAGATAGTTTGTTGAAAATCAATGAATTGGCGGTGGAAATGGGTGGTTTTGACGTGTTCCTCTACAATTCCGGCCATGGTCAGTTCAACCGCGAACTGGATTTCAAGATCGAAAAAACGACCATCGATGTCAATGTCACCGGCTTCGTTGAGTGCATCGGGTGGGGCTACAATTCCCTCAAAAAACAGGGCCACGGGACGCTCGTCGGCATCTCGTCGGTGGCC
>JANOQP010000125.1:0-4615 GCA_031414895.1 Saprospirales bacterium | reverse complement strand
TTCATATCTTCTGGCAATAAGCCCATAGCTATAATTTTCGACCACTTTTTGTCGTGCCGCTTCACGCATCTTCAATAAATTTTCTTTGTTCTTCAATAAAAAATAAATACCCGCTGATAGTTCACCGGTATCTTTCTGTTTGGCGACAAAACCGTTTTTTAAATGATCGACCATTTCTGGGATGCCGCCGGTCTCGAAACCAATCACGGGCGTTCCGCAGGCCAATGATTCCATGACCGTGTTCGGCAAATTGTCCTCCAAAGATGGGATGATGAAAACATCGGCAAGGGCGTAAAATTTGCGCATCTCTGCCGGGTCGCGGACGAGGCCAAGTGGCTTCGCCGGAAAAGGCAGTTCTTCCAAAACCTGCGGATCGCATTTGCCCAAAACCAATATATCTGCCTGAAAATCAGTGTGTTGCGCATGGATTTTTTGCAGGGCCATTTTCAAATAGGCATATCCTTTACGCTCCTCGGCAATGTTCATGGCGACAAAAAGGAGGACATTTTTTTCTGGCGGGATGCCCAATTTTTCCCGCTCCCCCCGCCTTTCCTTTTCTGAAAATGGCCTGAAAAAATCAATGTCAATCGGGTTTGGGATGGATTGGACTTCCGCGTTTTTTAACAAAAAGCTGGTTCGTGCAATCCTCGCCAGCCATTCAGAAGGTGTGGTGAACTTTATTTTTTCAGAAAAATACTGTTGTTTTTTTTGAACAACACGATAAGAAAGGTCTTTGTCGGATTGGTTTTTTAAATAAAAACAATTGCCGCAACCCGTTTCATAGTTCATACAATCGCGGCTATAATGGCAGCCGCCTGTAAATGCCCACATATCGTGCAAGGTCCAGATAAGCGGCTTATTGAGGTTGGTCAATTGGGCGATGTTTTTCAGGCCCAAAAATCCCTGATTTATCCAATGAAGATGAATAGCATCTGCGTTTTTAACCAACGGGTTTTGAGATAAATCAAGCCCAAAATTGGCCGGGGAAAAGGCAAACCTGACTGATTTATGCCGCTCAAAAGGGAGAAATGCGGCGCGTTCCGCAAAGAAAGGCAGCCGCGCAAATCGTTGATTTTCAATCACTTGTACCAAATTTGACCCTTCGCCCTCGCGTACCAAAAGTTTCGCGTCATGCCCAATCAACGCGAGTGCCTCGGCAGTCCGGATGGCTGCTGTTCCTGCCCCGCCGTGCGCGTAAGTATTGATGAGGGCAATCTTCATTTTTTGCAATTTTCGAGCGCGATTTTTACCTCCGGCAAGCTGAAAATCCTATTGTTGTTATTGAAACCTGTGTTGATATAATTACAAAGGTTTGTTATTTCCACTTCTGTTAAAATAGGGAAACCAGCCATTTCCTGTCCGCCATATTGTTTTCCATTGACAGTTATTTGGCCTTTTAGACCATGTTTTATGATGCACGGCAATGTCGATTGATTGTTCCTTAAATAATCGGATCCGGCAATTGGCGGAATTAGACCAATCAAGCCGCTGCCGTCATCCATATGGCAATTTGCACAAAGCGTTTTGTACAAAAATTGGCCGTCCGAATATTTATTGGCACAGGAATTATTGCCGAAAAGCATCAATAACAACAAACCCGAAAATATAGACAACTGCCTCATAATCAATGTTTTGCCTCTGAAAATTGTTCGGCCAAAAGTTTGTCCATGTCCATTAAAAGCTTGGTGACCGCTACTTCTTTTGTTCCATCAGCGTAGGCCCGAACAAACCGATTTTTGTCAACCAAAACAACATAACCGCTATGTGCATAACCGCCCGGAGCGTTCTTATCGACTTCTGCGATGCTCATATAATATTGTGGCATTGCATAAATTTTCTCTTTATCGCCTGTTACGAACTGCCATTTTGGGGCCTTAACGCCCAATTGATTGGCAAACCATTTTAATTGACCAACCGTATCATATTTCTGGTCAATTGTGTGCGACAACAACATCACGCGGTCGTCGTTTTTGTATTTCTCATGAATGCGCAACATCTGTTTTTTGACCTTTGGACAAATGGTCGGACAATGGGTAAAAAAGAAATCGGCGACATATATTTTGTTCGCAAACAATTGATTATCAACCACTTGGCTGTCTTGGTTGATAAATGAAAAGTCGGGAACCTTGGGCCAGATCGTGTCCGCGCCGATGATATTGGTTGGGATGCCGTAATAGCGCAGCGGCTTTTTATCCTCCAAATTACAGGCCACTATTATCGACAATAGCGCAAATAAGCTCAATCCTTTTTTCATGAAAATTTATTTGTCCGTCAATAGTTTTTTACCGTTTTCAATAGATTGAAACACCTTTTCGCTCATGTTGTTTGCGGCGTTTTTTTGTTTGTTCAGATAATCCAACGCGGCTTTTTTGTCCATCATTTCTTTGTCCGGCGCACGGTATTGGGCCATCCAATCGAACATCGCGTCGTGCGCGGCCTGCGCCTCGGTGATGAAATTTCCAAGTTCTGTTTTTTTCGTGGAATCGGCAGCGGCCAAAAGTTTGCCGGCGCGGTTTTGGAGGTTTTCAAGCTCCTCCATTTTCACCATCGGCGCGTCGTGGATGGCCTCGACCTCCGCTTGCAATTTTTCGACCTCCGACCAGTTTTCGCACGAAGAAAAAAGCAACAAAACAGCGATAAAACAGCCAGCCAGCCAAACCGCATTTGACCTAAACCATTGATTATCAATACTTTCTGGAAAATTATTAATCCGCATGACGTATTATTTACTGGCAACCGGCGAGAGCGGCGCGGCGGCCAAATGACCTTTATAAAAGCCCAAAACCTCCTTTGCGATAGCGCGGTTGTCAAAATTTTGCTCCGCGAAAAGCCGCGCTGCCTGGCCCATTTCGACCAGTTTTGGGCCGCGCGACAGGCAAAAATCGATTGCCGCGACCCATTCCTCGGGCGTGTTGGCCACCAATGCCTCCTTTTTGTCCGTCGCGGAAATGCCCTCGATGCCGAGGCCCGTGCTGATCACCGCCTTGCCGAGCGCCATGCCCTCCAAAATTTTTGCGCGCATCCCCGACCCGCTCAAAAGCGGCACGACCATCACCGAATGTTGGTTGATAAAATCCGCCGCGCTCGCCACCTCGCCATGGATGACCACGTTTTTCCAGCCCAATTGGCGCAGCCAGAGCGGCGTGTTTCGACCCGCAATGTGAAAAGTAAGCTCCGGGTGCTGGCGGCTCAAAATGGGCTGCCAAACCTCGTACAAAAACCATTTCAGCCCCTCGATATTGGGCATCCAATCCAAAGAGCCGATGAAAGAAAGGCTCACGGCCTTCTCAAAACTCTTGAAATTTGGCTCATAATCCCGGCAATCCAGCCCGATCGGGACTGTTTTCGACGGGATTTTCATGCCCGATTTTTCAAAGTGCAAATGGTCGCGCCCGCTGATCGCGAGGAGCAAATCGTAGCTGTTAAGTGCCTGGTTTTCAAACAGTTGCAGCCTTTTGGCGAGGTGTTTCAGGTAAAGTTTTTTCGGGTAAAAAGGCTCGTTTTCGGCTATGCGCTGCCAAATTTCATGCTCGACATTGTGCGAGCGCATCACGACAAGCGCGCCCGAATGCTTGCGGATGGTCTCGACATAGGGCGCGAGATAAAGCGTCTCCAACTGCACCACGTCGAACTTCGTTTCGGTCAGCACCTCCACCAGTTTTTCCTCAAAATCCGCGCTCAAAAAGCGGCTGATGTGAAAACTTTTTTTGGAAAAAAGGTTGGACAAGGCCGCGCCCGGCAACACCCGGTTGTCCACATCGACGGCATGGATATTTTCATAATGGACAAAATTTTCGGGCAAAAGCCGGAGGTCCACATGGTGTTTTGAGGTGTTCATCGCCAAGAGCGTGACCTCCGCGCCGAGGCCGTCGAGGGCTTTTGCCAAATACGTTATCGCAATCGCCTCGCCGTCCTTGAGCGGGAACGGGAATTTTTTGCAGAGCTGGAGTATCTTCATGAGACTATCGTTCCGGTTTTTTGCGGCCCTATTTTTGGGACGGCAAGAAACTCCGGTTTTTGCCAAACCACCTAACAGGCGGCGTTGCTTTTTGGTAAAATTTCTTTTGCCGCGACCGCAATGCCCGGTTTTTCGCTGAAAATGCGGTCTTTTGCGCCCAACAATTTATCGAAAATGAACATCCTCGAAGCCGCCGGAATCAACAAAAGCTACGGCAAACTGCACATTTTAAAGGGCGTAAATATGTCGGTCGCCCCCGCCGAGATTGTCAGCATCGTCGGCAAGAGCGGCGCGGGAAAAAGCACGCTCCTCCATATCCTCGGCACTTTGGACAACGCCGACAGCGGCATTTTGCGCATAGACGGTGTCGAGATTGGCCAGTTTTCGACAAAAAAAATGGCGGCATTTCGCAACGAGCGGGTCGGTTTTATTTTCCAGTTCCACCATCTTTTGCCCGAATTCACGGCACTCGAAAACGTGACCATCCCGGCCATGATCGGCAAAAAACCGATGGCCGAGGCCCGAAAACGCGCCGCCGAACTGCTCGATTATCTCGGTTTGAAAGATCGCATGGGCCACAAACCGACCCAACTTTCGGGCGGCGAGGCCCAACGCGTCGCCGTCGCCCGCGCATTGATCAACAGCCCCGCGATCGTT
>JANOQP010000124.1:0-2661 GCA_031414895.1 Saprospirales bacterium | reverse complement strand
CCGCAGGTTTGCCGTCAACACTTGCACCATGGGCTTGGCATGCATCCTCAATGACAAAGAGGCCTTTTTGTTTTGCCCAATTGCAAATGCTCTCCATTGGAGCAACGGAGCCGTGAAGATGCGAAACAACGATGGCTCGAGTGTTCGGTCCAATGGCTGCGCTGCGGCGGGCTTTTTACGATCTGCGCACGGAAGGGCAGGGGCGGCTTTTTTGAAAAAAGCAACCGGCCGCCGATAAAAAAGCGGCCAATTTTGCCCCAAACCAATTGGACGGCCGCTGCACCCGCTGCGGCTTTTTTTTTGGCAGCCGCCAATTTCAAAAACATGGGCATTTTTGGGGGAGGTCGCCGCCAATTTCTACCTTCGCACCAATCCGTGAAACCAAGATTTTGTCAAAAATGGGTATTTTTATCATAAGAATCCCGAAAAAATGGCCTTTTCGCCCAAAATTGCAACATGAACGACCCGATTTTTGCGCTCATCAAAAAAGAGCTGGCCCGCCAACGCCGTGGCCTCGAACTCATCGCCTCCGAAAACTTCACCTCAGCCAACGTCATCGCCGCGATGGGCAGCTGTTTGACCAATAAATATGCCGAGGGCTATCCCGGCAAGCGGTATTACGGCGGCTGCGAGGTCGTCGATGAGGTCGAAACGATGGCCATCGACCGGCTGAAAGCACTTTTTGGCGCGGCCTACGCCAACGTCCAGCCGCACTCCGGCGCGCAGGCCAACGCGGCGGTTTTCCTCGCCTGCCTCAAACCGGGCGACACCATTTTGGGCTTCGACCTCGCGCACGGCGGCCACCTTTCGCACGGCTCGGCGGTCAATTATTCTGGCAAGGTCTATCGCCCCACTTTTTACGGTGTCGAACAGGAAACCGGCCGCATCGACATGAACAAGGTCGAGGAAACAGCTCTGCGGGAAAACCCAAAGCTCATTATTTGCGGCGCGTCGGCCTATTCGCGCGATTGGGAATATGCCCGTTTTCGGCAGATTGCGGATAAAGTGGGCGCACTTTTGCTCGCCGACATCGCCCATCCGGCAGGGCTGATCGCCGCAAAATTGCTCGCCGACCCGATGCCACATTGCCATATTGTGACCTCCACGACGCACAAAACATTGCGCGGCCCGCGGGGAGGAATCATCATGATGGGCAAGGATTTTGAGAACCCGTGGGGCCGGACGACCAAAAAAGGCGACCCGATCAAAATGTCCACCATCCTCGACAGCGGTGTTTTTCCGGGGATGCAGGGCGGCCCGCTCGAGCACGTCATCGCCGCGAAGGCCGTCGCTTTTGGTGAAAACTTGCAGCCAGAATGGGCCGATTATGGCCGTCAGGTCATCAAAAATGCCGCAGCCATGGCCGATGAATTTGTCCAGCGTGGCTACTCGATTTTCTCCGGCGGCACCGACAACCACTTGATGCTCATTGATTTGCGCAGCAAGAACGTCACCGGAAAGCTCGCCGAAAACGCGCTCGGCGAGGCCGATATCACCGTCAACAAGAACATGATCCCCTTCGACCCGACGCCCGCGATGACCACTTCGGGCATCCGCATCGGCTCGCCCGCGATCACCACGCGCGGGCTTTTGGAAAACGATTGCCGACAGGTCGTCGCATGGGTCGATGAGGTATTGATGCACCCGATGGACGCGAAACACCATGCGAAAATCCGTCGCGTGGTCAATGATTTTATGAAAAACTATCCGCTCTATCCAAGGTGAAAGTTTCGAGTTTTGTGTTTGGGTTTCGAGTAGGCCGCGTCCAGCACAGCTCGAAACCCAAAACTTTTTCACTCAAAACCCGAAACCCGAAACTCAAAACTTGCCATTATGCAAAGCCGAATTTATCTCGACAACGCCGCCACCACGCCCATCTCCGAGGAAGTTGTCAACGCCATGGTCCCCGTTTTGCGCGAGCAATTTGGCAACCCATCGAGCATCCATGCCGAGGGCCGGCGCGTCCGCTCGTTCGTGGAGACCGCACGGAAGACCGTCGCTTCGTGCATTTCGGCTTCGACGGGCGAGATTTTTTTCACGTCCGGCGGCACGGAGGCCAACAACACGGCCATCAAACAGGCCGTCCGCGACCTCGGCGTGCAGCGGATCATTTCGACCGCGACGGAGCACCATTGCGGGCTGCATTCTTTTGAAAGCATGAAATTTTATCGCGAAGCGGAGATCGTTTATTTGCCCGTCGATGAAAAAGGGCGGGTCGATTTGGATGTTTTGGAAGAAAAATTGGCCGACAAATCGGTCAAAACGCTCGTCTCGCTCATGCACGCGAACAACGAAATCGGCACCTTGCAGGACATCGAGCGCATCAGCGAACTGTGCAAAACACACGGCGCATTTTTCCATACCGACACCGTGCAGACCATCGGCCATATCCCGATCGACGTTTCAAAAATGAAGATCGATTTTTTGAGCGGCGCGGCGCACAAATTCCATGGCCCGAAAGGGGTCGGTTTTCTCTACATCAATTCGCAAAACCGCGTCAAACCGCTCATCGACGGCGGTTCGCAGGAGCGAAACCAGCGCGGCGGCACCGAAAATGTATACGGAATTGTCGGCCTCGCCAAAGCCCTCGAACTCGCCTCGACGAACCTCGAAAGCCGTCGATTGCACATTGAATCCGTTCGTAATTATTTGATAACCAGG
>JANOQP010000123.1:0-10919 GCA_031414895.1 Saprospirales bacterium | reverse complement strand
ACGACCACGCCCTGCAATTTACAGCAAGCCAAAATCAGGGCATCGTTGGGCAGCAGGTTGTGCGCTTTCATAAATTCAATGGCGAGCGGGACTGCCCCTTCGGGCGTCGGCAAAAGTTCAAAAGCGGAGAGGAAATCGGCGGTTTCGTGGCCATTCATGGCCTCTGCAATTTTGCCGCTTTCGCAAACCGACATCGGTGAGCGGCCGCCGAGGATGCCCAAAAGTTTGTAGAGATACTCGCTGACGACAATCGGATGGATGAAAACCGGGTGTTGGCTTTCCATCAGGGCTTCGAGGAGGTCGGTTTTGGCCTGCTTTTCAAATTCGACGAGTAGGCTGCTGTCCACAAAAATTGTCATTGCTGGTACCATTCGTGTTTGGAGGGGACATACGCGTTGGCCGCTGTTTTCAGCCGGCCCTTGAACCGGCGGATAATGGCGGTGCGACGTTTCCGCTCCTGCGCGGAAATTTTGGCGACGTTCGACACTCGCCGGACGCGGGCGTTGAGCGGCTGCGCAAATTCAGAAATGGTTTGCAGCACTTTTTCGTCCGTGGATTCAATGATGAGGAGCATGGCCGATTTTTTCAGTAAAAGTAATGAAACCGTGGATTTTTGAACTGCCGACTTTGGACAGATTTTATCGCTCGGTATTTGCCGCAAAGGCCAAACAGGCCAAAATGTCCTCCTTTTCGAGCATCGGAAAATCGGCAAGTATCTCCTCGTAGCTCATCCCGGCGGCGAGGTAGCTCAAAACATCATAGACCGTGATGCGCAACCCACGGATGCAAGGTTGGCCACTGCGCTTGCCAGGTTCGATCGTCATTCGGGTTTGCAATTCCATGTGTTTTTAATATTTTCAAAGCAAAAATAGGCTCAAATTTGAATATATTTGAGCATAATCGCCCTCCTCAATTCCCCTCGTCCGGCACCACCGTCGTCGGCGGCAGCGTGTCGCCGGGCATCGTGACGGGCTGCGGCTCGGTGTTTTCCTCGTTGCCGGGGCGCGGTTTTTTGATGCCGTAAGCCTCGGCGAGGTATTTGTCGACGAGGTTGGCCTTGACCATTTTTTCCTCGATGGCCACACGTTCGGAGCGGATCGTGCCGGTCAAATATTTTTCGATCATCAAACTGGCGATCGGCGCGGCATAGGTCGAGCCAAACCCGGCATTTTCGACAAAAACGGCAATCGCGATCTTCGGGTTTTCCTTCGGCGCGAAGGCCACGAACACCGAGTGGTCCTCGCCGTGCGGGTTTTGCGAGGTGCCGGTCTTGCCGCAAACCTGTATGTCGGGGATCCGGGCAACGGTCGCCGTGCCCCGGTTGACGCACTCGGCCATGCCCTCGATGATGATCTGGAAATATTCGGGCGCGATGTCGATCTTGTTTTTTGTCCGGTATTTGATCGGGATCAGCGTCTTTTTGTCGCGGAATTCCTTCGCGAGGTGCGGCGGGAACCAATAGCCCTTGTTCGCGATGGCGCAGGCGATATTGGCCATTTGGATGGTCGTCAATTGCTGTTCGCCCTGCCCGATGCCGATGCTCATGACGGTCGGGCTGCGCCAGCCGCCGAGTTTTTTTGGGTAGATTTTGTCATAATAGGCCGATGTGGCAATATTGCCCGCGCTCTCGTTCGGGTAGTCGATGCCCGTTTGGCGGCCCAGCCCAAACTGACGGAGGTACATGTTCATCGTGTCGAGTCCGATTTGCGGCTGCGTATATTCAAAACCGTCGATGATCTGCCGGAAACCGCTAAAAAAGTAGCCGTTGCACGAGTGCCGCACCGCGTCGATCATGTTGCCGACGTGGCCGTGGACGTGCGTGCATTTGTACATCCGGCCCCCGTAGTAATATCCGCCCGCGCAATTGAAGCTCCGGTTGGGCGGCAATTTGCCCGTTTGCATCCCGATCAGGCCGACCAAAGTTTTGAAAATGGACCCCGGCGGATATTTCGCCATCACTGTCCGGTCGAAAAAAGGTTTCAAAGGATCGCGCGACATCGCGTCAAAAACGGGCCCCCGGTCGGCGGTCAGTGTCAGCAAATTTGGGTCGTAAAAAGGCGCGGAGACCATCGCCAAAATCTCGCCCGTGCGCGGTTCGATGGCCACGATGGAGCCGGTCTTGCCCTGCATCAGTTTTTCGCCATAGGATTGGAGTGCGCCGTCGATGGAGGAAATCATATCCGCACCACTCACTGCGAGGGTGTCAAAAACACCGTTTTTGTACGAACCGACCGAACGGCCAAGGTTGTCCTTCAACAAATATTTCGACCCTTTTTTGCCGCGCAGTTCCACTTCGTAGGCGGATTCTAGGCCGCCCGCGCCTATATAATCACCGGGGAAATAAAACGGTTTTCCGCGTTCGATGTCGCGGTCGTTCACCTCGTTAATATATCCGAGGACGTGGCCGCCGGAATGATATGGGTAGCCTCGGATGATCCGCAATTGGGCAAAAAACCCGGGAAACTCATGGTTGAACTCCTGAAAACGGGCGTAGGTCTTTTGGCTGATCTTTTTCAAAAAAACAAAAGGGACAGCTTTCGAGAACCGCCCGGAGGCCCAGTTTTTGTTCAAATTCTCCAAAAAGACCGCACGCGTGATGCCCGTCAGTTCGCAAAACCGCGCCGTGTCCATCGGCGGTTTCACCTGATTATAGGTCACCATGAGGTCGTACATGGCCTCGTTATTGACCAACAGGTTGCCCTTTCGGTCAAAAATCTGCCCGCGCGACGGGTAAATGGTCGTCTGGTCGATGGTCGTCGCATCGGCCTGCAAGCGGTATTGGGTGGAAAAAAGCTGCAACTGCGCCGCCCGCCCGACGAGCAAAATGGCAGCTGAAAAAAAGACGACCTGAATCGTCTGTTGGCGGGTGCGGAAAATATCGGTGGCCATTTTTTTATATTGCGGAATGCGGATTACAAGTTGCGGATTATTCCCTTTCGGGTGATAAAACCTGAAATTTAAATCTCAATAAGTCGCAGAATCAAATTTCAATACAATTCATCCAACCGCGTCCCCAAAAACTTCCTGACCACAAACCAAGTGCTCAGCCCCGAGATCAAAATGCCGAGCAACAAAAGCACGGCAAAAACGGCCCCGGTGGCCAGCGGGTTTTCCAGTTCGCGCAGTTCCGGCATTTGCCGATAGGCATAAAACCGGATCGCGGCCAGCCCGCCAATGGCCAAAGCCGCGCTCCAAAGCCCGTTTTTTATGCCCTTAAATATATAAGGACGCGCGATGAAGCCCCAAGTTGCGCCGACGAGTTCCTGGTTTTTTATCAAAAAACGGTTCGAGTAGAGCGCGAGGCGGATGGTGTTGTGGATGAGCGTAATGGCGACAAAGATGAACAGAAAACCGATGGCCAGCGTCAGCCAGCCGAGTTTTTCGAGGTTTTGGCCGATGTTCGCCGTGCCGTTCTGTTCGTAAAAAACATCGCTCACGAGGCTATCGGCGCGGAGTTCGGCGCGCACGAGCTCGAGGCTGTCGGGCGAGAGCCAGTTTTCGCGGACGTTGAACCGGAGGACATCGTACAAAAGGTCGGGCAGGTCGGCCAGCATGGAGGTGTCGCCAAGCTCGTTTTTCATTTCCTGCGCGGCCTGTTTTCGGCTGATGAACTCGACGGAGCCGGGGCGCACAAAATTTCGCGCGGCCAGCGCACCTTCGAGCCTCGAAATTTCGTTCTCGTTCGCGCCGGGGCGGAGTTCGAGCCAAATGTCCACCCGTTCCTTAAAAATGGTGACCATCCGCCGCGCATGGCCGAGCGTCAGCCCGAAAAAACCGAGCAAAAACAGCACAAGCGCAACGCTGACAATCGAATAAAGAAAATTGGGCCGGACTCGGGACATTAAATATTAAGGAATTGACGGTTCGAGGAATTGAGGAGTGACCTCAAATAAAGTGCGCAAAAGTAGCCAAACTCTTCGTTTTTGATGAAAAACCAACCTTTTTGGAAGATGAATTATTTAAGCCTGCCCTTTGCCGCTGCCTTTTCGCTCCTTTTGATGGGCGCGGGCGACCCGCCGATCCCGTTTGAAAACCCGTCTTTCGAGGGCCAGCCGAAAAGAGCCTGCCCGCCCGGTTGGGAAGGTTTTGGCCCGCAAAACACGCCCGACACGCAGCCCGGGACCTGGGAAGTGCAGTCGCCGGACGCGAAGGACGGGCTGACCTACGTTGGCCTCGTCACCCGCGAGGACGGCACCTGCGAGCGCATCGGGCAAAAAATTTCGCAAAAATTGGCGACCGGGAAATGCTATATTTTCTCGGTTTGGCTGGCAAAAGCCGACCATTATGCGGGCTATTCGTCGCCCGTGCGGCTAAAAGTGCGCGGCGGCGCCGACCGGGCGAACTGTTCGCAGGTGCTCGCGATTTCGCCGTTGATCTATAAAAAGGAGTGGCAGGAGGTGCGTTTTCAGTTCACCGCCGAGTCGGATATCCAGTACATCATTTTTGAGGCGGACTACGGGCCGGGGGCGATGTTCAAGTACAAAGGGAATATTTTGCTCGACAGCTTGTCCAATATCATCCGCTGCGACCGGGCCTGACCGTACCGGCGGCTTCAGCCGCCGAAATACCGATGCGTTTTGGACAATTTCGCTAAAAACGGGCGCAAATCGGCGGCTGAAGCCGCCGGTACATTTATTTCAACAAAAGCACCCGCAGTTTTTCGAGCAATTTTTGTCCGTCCTTCGAGAATTTTTCCATCACCGAGGCATCGTTTTGAATGGCCATGAGGAAGGAAAAATTGTCCGCCAAGACCTCGTCCGGGTGGATGATGTACTGCGTGTTGTCGCCAATTTGGCCAAAAAAAGTGTCGTGGAACGCTTTTAGGTCGATTGTGGAGGTGCCGTCGGTGTTCGTCACGAGGTGCCAAGAGCCGTCGGGCCGCTCTTTCACCTGAAAGAGCGCGAAATCGAGGTAGCTGAAAAACGAGTTTTTCTTCGGCGTAAAACCGCCCGCCGTGTTCGAGAAAATTACTGGGACGGCCATCACGTCCTGGTCTTGGGCCGATTTGAGGTTGATGACCTGCGCGTAATCGACGCCGTCGGGGTTGAAAAAAATCTTGCTGCGCAGTTCCTCCGGCACGTTGAGCGACCGGCCGATCGGCCTGAACCCGATGAGCCCGTAAAGTTCGTCGCGCCGCCCGTGGTCGAGCCGCGAAATGACGTGGAAAAGTTCGTGGTACATCGTCGCGAGGCACTCGGCGCGGTTGCGGGCATCGAGCTCGTTTTGCGGAATGACGATGCAATTTTCGCGGGTATAATAGACGCCGTCGCCGTAGTGGCGGCCTTTTGTTTTGATCAAAAGCACCTCTTTTGGGAGGAGGTTTTTGTTGAACTTGCCGACCGTTTTGCCCACTTCCTTCCAAATATCGGCCAAAAACCGCGATTCTTCAGCGGAAAATGCGGCCACGTCCCGTTTCAAAAATTCGGTGTACTCGGCCAAAAGTTCGCCTCGGTCGGTGGTCGAGGTCAATTGTTTTTTCAATTGGATGGACATTTCGACGGCGGTCACTTTTTCAAAAAAACCGTCCGTCGCGTCGGTCACGATGGCCCGTGCGGCGCGTGCGCTGTCGAGCATGACGAGCGTCGAACCCTTTGCGAGCTTGAGCTCGGTGACTGGTTTTTGCGCCCGGCAGGAGACCAAAAAACCGAAGACGATTAGGGATAAAATCAGGGAACGAGGTTGCATAATGGAATGGGCAGTACGAGGTGAACGGGTGGATGTTTTATATATTTATTTTGCAAAATTGAGACATCCCTGCCTGCCCTTTTCACCTTTTCGCCCGAATGCCGATTGGCCGACAAAAACAACATTTTATTAAATACGAAGGGCTATTTCCGCTTCCCGAACTGCATCACAGCAAAAAAATTGAGGAACAGCGATTGGTTGTTGTCGCCTACCAAGATCGGCACTTTTTTGGGAAAAAAATCTACTTGAATGCCCACTTCGAGCGCCTTCAAATATTCGTCGAACGCGCCCCAATCGAGGTGGACGGCCAGCGATGCCTGCCCGCCGACGGTCACTTTTGGCTCGCCGACGCCCCGAAAAAAGGAGGCCGCTCCGATTATTTTCGTGTTGTCGAGAAAGATCGCCGCGTTTTCCTCCGAATATTTTTCGACCACCGGGCGCGGGTTGCCCGGCAGTTCGCCCGTCCGCGCGACAGCAATATAATAGGGCTTCAACAGCCCGATCGTAGGCCCCGCGAGGTAAGTCATACCGACGACCACGCCTTTTTGCCGCGCCTTTTCGGTGAAATAACGCTTCGCGCCCCAACCCGCACGGACGACAAAAAAGTTGTTCTGTTTCCCATAAACATAAGGGCGCCACGCGCGGCTGAAACCAGGATCGCTGGCCTGCCGCTGCTCTTTTTCGTGCTTGATCTCGCCGAGCGAAAGGTGGAAAAGACTGGTCCTATAGTACGTTTTTAGCGTCCCCTTCGAGTAGCCGACGAGCCAGCCGTGGTTGGTCGTGAGGCCGAAATAGGCGCTTTTTTCGGAATTATAGACGATGCCGGTGCCGCTCACGAGCGGTTTTGGGTTTTGGCAAAAAGCGGGAGCCGCTGCGAGCGCAAAACCAAGAAAAAGCAGGGACGAAAGATTTTTCATGCAAAAACAATTTTCAAGCCCGAAAGTAGGTCGGTTTTGGAAATGTGTGCTCAAAATCAACGTAAAAGCTGCCGTTTTTGATTGCTTTGTCATTTTGCAAAACTGGCGTGCTGGCCGGCTTGTGTGCGGAAAACGCCCTTAAAACTTGAACCCAAAAGTCAACAAACAATCATGTCGCACCGCCTCCGTATCGACGGTCTGGCCCGCGCCGCTGGCAGTGACATACGGGGTGAATTGCTCTTTTCCTTTTGAATAACGGTAGCCGAGGTCCATGTAAAACCAGTTTTTGCGCACGCCAACGCCGAAACTGATGGCCGAATTGGGGAAGTTTTTCGTCCCCCGGGCATCGAACGGCGTGCCGAACAGGTTGTAGCCCGCCCGCACCCGCAGCCGCCCCGCGACCGCTTCGCCACCGAGCCGGATATTGACCGCCGAGGCATAGGTGGCGGCCAATTCTTTGTTCAATTCGCTTTCGTATTGGCGGGTCGCGTCGTCCTGAAAATTTTTAGTGAGGTCAAATTTCGCCTTTGAATAGTCCAAAAACTCCACGTCCGCGCTCAAAAAACCAACGCGCGGCACCAAAAAGGCCACGCTGCCGATGGCCCGCCACGGTGTTTTCAAGCCATAATCGAACGGTTCGGCGATGCCCTCGGCCTCGTTGCGGACCGCGCCGGATGCGTCGGAATAGTCATATTTCAACGTCGCCTCAAAATTGTCGGTCATAGTCGTCAGTGTCGGTGTGTGGAAGGCCGCACCGAGTCGGAGGTTTTGGTTGACGCGCCAAATTGCGCCAAGTTTGAGGTTGACGCCGATGCCGCTGGTTTTGAGGGTCTCGTCAAATTGGAGGCGGTCAAAATACAGCACCTCCGCGCCGGGGTCGGTCTCGATATACCTTTTCCGTTGGGTAAAACTGTAAAAAGGCACGCCGAGCGTCATGCCGAGGCTCACTTTTTCGTCGTAATTCCCGGCAAACGAAAGCACCATTTCGTTGATCCGGCCGCTCTCGCGGATGTCCTGGCTGCGCGCGATGGTCGCGTTCGGGTAGGCCGAAAAATCGGTCTGCATCGTGTCCGCACCCTGAAAATAGAGCGCGTAGGTCTGCGCTGCAAGGCCCGCGCCGAGGCCATAAAGTTGCGTCGTGTCGTATGCGACGGATTTTGCCTCGTCGTGCCAGCCGTCCAAAATGGACCCTTTCGAGCGTCCGTCATAATAGGTGCGCTGCGAAAAATTGGCCAATTGGTTGAAGCCGATGGCAAAATTGGCGGTCGTCCATTTGCTGCCGCGCGGCTCTTTGTAAAAAACGAGGCCCGCGTTGTCGAAATGGAAATTGGTCCTTTGCTCCGAAACGGTCAGGTTGTCGCCGCCGTTTTTGAGCGTCGCGTCGGTGTTCGTGAAACGGATGGCGGGCGTGAAAACCAGCTCGTTGGTGCGGAAATTGGCCAGCCCGGCGGGGTTTGTCGAAAGCACGGAATAGTCCGCGCCGAGCGCACCGAGCGCATTTCCCGCGCCCATCGAGCGGGCCGTGCCGCCATAATTTAAGGTCGAATATCGGAGTGCGTCGGTGATGTTCTGGGCCATGGTTTTATTTCCCAAAAAAAGGAAAACGGGGAGAAGGAAAAGGGCAATCCGTTTCATAAGTTGTAGATTTTGAATGGTTGTTTTTGTCTGAACGGTGATTTTTTTGATTTGTATGATTTTTTTGATGCATGTCAAAATTATCAAAATCCGCAGAATCATACAAATCAAAGAAATCAAAAAAATCATAGTTCGGACAATAGGTTTGGGTAAAAAAAAGGTGGGCGGATCGGGGGGCAATCCCCAAGCGCACCCACCCCTTTTTTTTGAATTGGTCAAAAGTGAAATCAGTCCCGGCCTTTCTTGCTGCCGCCCGACGAACTTTTGCTCGGCGAAGGGGAAGAACTGCGCGACGAACCGCCATCGTTCGAGCGGCTGGGCTGTGCGCGCGATTCGGAACGTGATTCGCTCCTGGCTTCGCTCTTGCGCTCCGGTTTCGGTTCGCTGCGGCTTTCTGAACGGCTTTCCGAACGTGGTTCGCTGCGGCGGGCCGGGCGGGTTTCGCTGTCGTTGTTGTCAATCGAGCGTTCCCGGCGCGGGCGGTCATCGCTGTTGGTATTTTGCTCGCTGCGCGATGGGCGTTCTGGCTGGGTGGCCGCTTCGTCGCGGCGGCGGGTCGGGCTTGGCTCCGTTTGATTGGAGGGGCGACGGCTCGGCGAGGTTTCAGTTGGTGGGGTCGAAGGCCGGCGCGATGGCTCGGCCTCGGTTTGGTTGGACGGGCGGCGGCTTGGCTCGGATTCCGTTTGACGGGAAGGAAGTTCTTCGCGCTCGGTTTTTCCGCCGGAGTTGCGCTCCGGGTTGCCGTTTTGTTCGCCGGAAATGCCGGGCCGCCCCGGATTTCCATCAAGACCGGGCTTTTTCCCGATCGGTTCGGCATCGGTGGTCGTCAGGCGGCCCGGTTTTTTGGTGTCGGAAACCAGTCCGGGGGGCGGGGTCTTGATCATGCCGCCACGGCGCGGGCCGGTATAGGTGGCCTGTTTGTAGCCGCCGTTGTTGTTGTCCCAACCGCCGTTGTTGCCCCAACCATTGTTGTTGCCCCAGCCGTTGTTGTTGCCGTACCAACCGTTCCCGTAGCCGTTGTAGCCCCAGCCATACCCGGGCGGGCAGTAATAGCTGTTCCAACCGCTGTACGACCAATAAGGGTCATAATAATAGTTGTTGAACACGTTGTAATTGTTCCAGGGCTGCGCATAATAGCCGCCGCCCCAGCCAATATTGGCGTTCCAACCGACCCACGGGTTGTAGCTCACGCCCCAGTTTGGGCCCCATCCCCAATCGTTGTAACCGTGGTTGCGACGGTAGCGGTCGCGGCGGCGGTGGCGTCCCCAATCGTTGTTATCGACGACATAAATGGTCGTCCCCGGCATATAATATGGGTCATAATTGTACATATCGACATAAAACGGGTCGTAATAATCGTAGCCGCCCGGGTTTTGGTGGTGGAAACGACGGATGCGCGACGAGTATTCGTAATCGTAATCGTCCTCGGTTTCGTTGTAAAATTCGTCATCGTAGCCGTCCACGGGGCGGGTCACGTTGTCGGTGCCGCGTTCGTCGTCATAATTGTTGGTCGCGACGGTGGTGGTGGGTTGGCCTGTGTTTTTGGACGGGTCGTAATAAAGGTCGTCATATTGCTGCGCATGGGCGATGTTGGCCATGCAGGCCAGCAAGAGTAGCGACCAGACCGGGAGAAGCAATTTACTTTTCATGATAGGAGACTTTTATTTGTGATGGTCGGGCGGGGTTGCTTTCAGGGTCAAAATTATAGCTTTGCGCCGCCCTTTTTGTTAAAATCAGGTCAAAAGGAAAGCGCGGTTTGGTTAAAGTTTCCCGCGCCCATTTTTGGTTCGCAATTGAGACGAAAGGACGGGCAGAAAGTTTGTTCAGCGGACAGTTTTGGGGCTTAAATTATGGTTAAGGCCCGATAATGCGAGTTATGGGTTCAATCAGCTCCAATGGGTCGAAATATTGGAAGTGCATCGCCCATTGAATAACCACATAGTGAAATAGGAGCATAAGCAGTTGATTATCAATGATTTATGTTCTATTTGGTGATTGCTTGATGGATGCGGAACACCCCAATTTTGCAGGCACTGCCTGCAAAATTGAGTTGAACGGTCATCTTCCAGTTTTTGAGGATTCCGAGCAACCTTTTTGTATCAAAATATCAATTTTATCTGCCCGAAAGGGAAGAATTGCAACGCCAAATCGAGTCCATCATCCAGCAAGAGGACACAAACCTTAATTCATTTTAAAAAAAGCATGGCAAAGGAAATCACACCCCGCAACGAAGACTACTCACAATGGTACCTCGATATCGTCAATAAGGCCCAGCTCGCACAGGATTCGGGCGTGCGCGGCTGAATGGTCATCCGCCCGACAGGCTTCGGGATCTGGGAAAAAATGCGCGACCAGCTCGACAAGATGTTCAAGGACACGGGCCATGTCAATGCCTATTTCCCGATCTTCATCCCCAAAAGTTTTCTTTCAAAAGAGGCCGCGCACGTCGATGGTTTTGCGAAGGAATGCGCCGTCGTCACCCATTATCGGCTCAAAAACGACCCGAACGGCGGCGGCCTCATCGTGGACCCGGAGGCAAAATTGGAGGAAGAGCTCATCGTCCGCCCGACCTCCGAGACCATCATCTGGAACACCTACCGCGACTGGATCCAAAGCTACCGCGACCTGCCCATTTTGATCAACCAATGGGCCAATGTCGTCCGTTGGGAAATGCGGACGCGC
>JANOQP010000122.1:0-5000 GCA_031414895.1 Saprospirales bacterium | reverse complement strand
GCGGTCGGCACAGCCGACAAAATACGAGTCACGAGGTGAAACCTCGCGCCAGCGGTACCCCAAAAACTATGTGCAACATGTGCCTTATGTGGTAGATTTCTTCCTCGGCTTGATCACCAACCGCAGCGATTGGTCGTAGGTCAGATAGTTCCAGACCCAGTTTTGGAAGACAAAAAACCTGTTTTTCACCCCCATGATCGCGAAAAGGTGGACAAAAAGCCAGGCGAACCACGCGATGATCCCCTGAAATTTGATGAACGGCAGGTCCACGACCGCTTTGTTGCGCCCCACCGTCGCCATCGAGCCGAGGTCTTTGTAGCCAAAGGGCGTGGCCGTGCCGCCGTCGGCCAGTTTTCGGAGGTTTGCGGCCAAAAGTTTGCCCTGTTGGATAGCCACTTGGGCGACCTGCGGGTGGCCGTTCGGCCATTTTTCGTCGGCGGTTTGGCTGCAAATATCGCCGATCGCGAACACGCCCGGCGCGTTTTCGACCATGTTGAACGCATCAACTTTAAGCCGCCGACCGCGCACGACGGAAGTCTCCGGCAGGCCGGGGACGGGGTTGCCGATGATGCCCGCCGCCCAGATCACCTTGTTGGCTTTGATGGTCGAACCGTCGTCGATCGTCACCGTTTCGCCGTCAAAATCCTTCACCACTTTGTCCATCCAAAGGGTCACGCCGAGGTCGCGGAGGTACTTTTCGGAGGCAGCTTGCGACTCCACGCTCATCGAGTTGAGCAGCGTCGGGTTGCCGTGGACCAAGTGGATTTCGATCTCTTTTGCATCAAAATCGGGATAATCCTTCGGGATTATGTGCTTTTTCATCTCCGCGAGTGCGCCCGCGATCTCCACCCCGGTCGCACCGCCGCCGACGATCACGATGTCCAAATATTTCTGCCGCGTCGCGAGGTCGGAGGCGGTCACGGCACTTTCGTAGTCCTCAAAAATGGTGTTCCGCAGGAAAAGCGCCTCGCTCACCGACTTCATCGGGATGGCTTTTTCCATGATTTTTTGGTTGCCGAAAAAATTGGTGTCCGCACCGAGCGCGACGACGAGGAAATCAAAACCGAGCGCACCGAGCGGCGTCAGGACCTGTTTTTTCTGGACATCGACCGACTCAAATTCGGTCACGCGGATGAACACGTTTTTCTGTTTTTGAAAAATCTTGCGCAGCGGAAAAACGATTGAGCTAGGCTCCAATCCGGCCATCGCGACCTGATAAAAAAGCGGCTGGAACTGGTGAAAATTGTTCCGGTCGATTAAAACGACCTGAAAATCGGACTTCGCCAATTTGCGGGCGAGCGTCAATCCGGCAAAACCGGCACCGAGGATGACGACCCTTTTTTGAGTTGTTTCGGGAATATTGAATTGCATGGCCAAATTTCATTTTGATAAACTAAACACCGGGCATTGCTCGACAGTTTTTTATTCGGCAGGTTTTCTTTCATAAAACACAAACCCGTTTTTTCGATAAATCTCCGAAAAAGCCGGGTTGTCGGCCAGCCCATCGAGGCGCGGAATTTTTGCGACAAAATAGAACTTGTCGGCGGTCAAATTTGTGTCGCGCGGCATTTGTTTTTGGTAAAAATGGTGGGCGTAGCTGAAAAATTTGTGCGTCCTGATTTCGCAGTTTTCGCCCCGTTTAGATTCATAAAACTCGATGGCTGCTCGCTGTGAATGGCCCTCGATTTTTCGGATGAAAAAAACCAGTCCAAAAGAGACAAAAAATGCGCCGCTGCCAAGCCAAACCGCTGTCGCCAATTCATTTTTTTCTTTTTTTAAAAAATAAAAACCAGTCGCCAGCCCCGTCAAAAGCACCGCGCCGATCAAAGATTCCCAGCCTGTCCAGCCAACTTTTGCATCGAGCGAGGCGAGCGCAAATGGGTCATTTTTTATCAAATTTTTGACCGAATCAATGTTTTTCCCCAATAAAGGGAGCAAAATCGCCGCCGTTCCGAGCAAAGTGCCAATCAGCCAAAGCCCCATTTTTTCCAAAAAACGGATCCGGGTTTTGCCCAAAAAAAACGGTTCGAGCGTCCGCGCCGCAAGGAACGTGAGCGGGAAATAACAGAGTGACGAATAGTGGATGATCTTCGTCGTTGTGATCGAAAACAAGATCAGGACGACCCAAAACAAGGTTTTCATCCAGCTAAAATCATTGCTTTTTTGAAAAAATTGGCGCACCGCAAACACCGATGCCGGGAAACAGCCGACCAAGAGCACCACAAAATGATAGCCGAAAAACCCGCCATGCCCCGCGTCGGGCGTTGAAAAAAGGCGGATTTGATAGGTGATGAACCGTTCGATGAACCATGTTCCGTTTTTGAGGTATTCCACCAAAAACCAGGTCGAGGCGACGGCGAGGCAAGTGAAAATCGCCAAAAAAATTGACCAAATTCGCCAAATGATGTTCGGCCGTTCATCCTTTTTTTTTGTCATCGTGGAGCGACCCGTCGGCGTCGCGGGTGAAATATCGGGCATCGACGGGTCGCTACGCGATGACAAAGCGCGGGGCAAAACCAGCTCAACGCCCACGACCAGCCCAAAAATCAACAGCGCGACAGGCCCTTTTGTCAGCACGGCCAGCCCAATCAAGGCCCCGCCAGCGATTGCTTTTTTTTCAAAAAAAAGGTACAACCCACTGAAAATCAACAAGTTGAACCACGGGTCGATGATGCCCGAACGAAAATAAAGGTGCGGCAACAGCGATGCCAGCCACGCCCAGACCCATAGCCAAGCGAACCGTCGCGAGCCGTGTTTTTTGCCGATCGTGTATATAATAAGGAGTGTCGCCGCGCCGCAAATGGCGTTCGGCAGCCGCGCCGCAAATTCGTTGATGCCAAAAACGGACATCGAAATGGCCTGCAACCAAATAAAAAGCGGCGGCTTTTCCCAAAAGGGTTGGAAGCCAATTTGCGGCCTCGACCAATCGCCCACGACGATCATCTCGCGGGCGCACTCGGCGAAATTGATCTCGTCCCAATCGAACAAATGGCAACCGCCCAAAAATGGCAAAAAGAAGAGCGCGGCGAGTGCCAAAATGGCCAGTTGGTCGCGCCAAACCGTTTTCAACTTTGTAACGCCGTCCATCGGTCAGTTTTTTTTGAGCAACGAACAAATATAAAAACCATCGCACCTGTCACGCTGTAACCGTCCGCCCGGGATTCGTGCTTCGGCTTTGGGCAGACGCATACAGCGTGACAGGTGCGTTGATTTTTCGTGTAAGCGCATTTTTCGACCATTTTTTTGCCTGAAAATCACTTGCCCCATTTTTGAAGTTGGTTCACGACGGCCTGAAAATCCTTGTGCAAATCCGCCTCGACTGTCGTCCTCACGCCCGTCACCGGGTGGTCAAAAACGAGCCGAAAAGCATGCAGTGCGGTGCGCGACATGAGCGGCTGCGGCTCGGCGAACTTGCCCATTTTTAATTTTTTCGGCTTTATTTCACTTAAAAAGATGGATTCGCGGCGGCCATAAACGGCATCAACCGCGAGCGGATAGCCGATGGAATGGAAATGGACGCGGATCTGGTGCGTCCGCCCGGTCATGATCTTTGCCTCGACGAGCGTGAAATTGTGGAACCGTTCGCGGACGCGCCAGAGGGTGAGCGACGGTTTTCCGAGGCTCGAGATCACCATTTTTCCGGCCTGTTGCAAATGCTCGCCGATGGGCTTGTCGATCTCGCCTTCCTCCAAATGGGTCGAGCCTTCGACGAGCGCGAGGTAGATCTTATCGACCTCGCGTTTCTCAAAAGCGATGCTCAATTTGCGGTGCGCGTCCTCGTTTTTTGCGAAGATCATGATGCCGCTCGTCTCTTTGTCAAGGCGGTGGACGACGAAAATTTTGCCGTATTTTTTGGTCAAATCGCCCAAAATGCTCGGTTTCGCGGCGGCAAAACGGTCGGGCAGGGTCAAAAGGCCGGGCGGTTTGTTGATGACGACGATGGATTCGTCCTCCAATAAAGTTTCGGTCGGGTAATTTAAAGTCATCTCGAATTTGTGATTGGCGAAAAGTGGGGCAGTCCCCGAAACTGAAAAGTGGCGCAAAGTTGCGTTTTCCGCCGACAGATTTTCGTCGAAAAACACGGGCGATTTTTTTTGCCTAAATACCTTTGTCGGGCCACAGCATCGGCAATCACCCACTTTTTTCACCAAAAATATAGGACATGAATACGCTCGACAACCCCAATTTCAACCCGCACAACACGGTTTCGCCCCGCCCTATCGCCATCAAATGGGGCCTCATTTCCGGCGGCATCGCCGTGGCCATTTCGCTCATTGGCTATTTGAGCGGCACGCTCAACCCGGCCTCCGGCTTCTCCGGCATCCAGTTGATATGGACGCTTTTGGGCCTCGCTGCCGGGATTTATTGTATTTACATGATGCAAACCATCCATCGCGACCAAGAACTTGGCGGTTTCATGTCGCTCGGCACATGTGTCGGGCTTGGCGCAATCTCCGGAGCCGTGAGCGGCGCGATCAGCGGCGCTTTTTCGGCCATTTTGTTCGGGCTGATCGAGCCAAACTACATGCGCGACGCGATGATGAAAGGCTATCAAGACCAAGGTTTGAGCGAGGAGCAGATGGAAATGACCATGAAGATTGCCGGGATGTTCACCAGCCCGGTCGCGATGCTCATCACCGGGCCGATCGGCGGGGTCATCAGCGGCGTGATTTTGGGGCTAATCGTCGGTTTTTTCACCAAAAAGGACCGGTTTTGAGGTTGTCTGAACGGTGATTTTTGTGATTGTTTTGATTGCCTTGATTGACCGACTGTCGTGAAAATCAAAAAATCACCGTTCGTTCGCTGCTGGCGCGAGGTTTAACCTCGTGTCTGATATTATGTCGGCTGTGCCGACTTCACTATCCTCACCGCTGGCGCGAGGTTTAACCTCGTGACCGCTGGCGCGAGGTTTAACCTCGTGTCTGATATTATGTCGGCTGTGCCGACTTCACTATCCTTTTTTGTGACCGAAGTTGCTTCGAACCTGTCGGCACAGCCGA
>JANOQP010000121.1:0-6620 GCA_031414895.1 Saprospirales bacterium | reverse complement strand
TGCAAACGGCGTTCGAGACGACCGTCGTGGTCGCGGAAGGCGCGTTGATCACCAAAATATTGACCGAACCGGTCACCGAGCAGCCCGAAGCATCCGTCACCGTGAGGGTGTGCAGGCCACCGAGGAGGCCGGTCGCCGTTGCGGTCGCTTGGTTGTTGTCCCATTTATAGGTGTACGGCGAAGTGCCGCCCGAAACGTTGGCCGTGGCCGAACCGCCTGTCGTGCATGTGGCCGACGAATTGACAGAGATTGAGACGGTTGGCGCGTTTGTCGAGCCGGTGATTGTCACCGAAGCGGTCGTCGTGCAACCTGCCGCGTCCGTCACGGTCACCGAATGGCTGCCCGTCGAAAGGTTGGTCGCGGTCGCGGTCGTTTGGTTGTTGTCCCATTTATAGGTGTACGGCGCGGTGCCGCCCGATGCGGTCACGGTTGCCGAGCCGCCTGTCGTGCAGTTCGCATTTGTGCTGTTGGAGATGTTCGCCGATGGGCCGTTGCCGGGGCCTTGGACATTGACCGAGGCTGTTCCGGTGCAACCTGCGGCATCCGTCACGGTGACTGTGTGGTTGCCAGCGGAAAGGTTGGTCGCGGTCGCGGTCGTTTGGTTGTTGTCCCATTTATAGGTGAAAGGGGCCGTTCCGTTGGTCACATTGACCGTGGCCGAGCCGCCCGTGAGGCAGGTCGAAGCAGAAACCGGCTGCGCCGAGAGCGTAAAACCGCTGGCTTGATTGATGACAACCGTTTTCGACGAAGTGCAACCCGCTGCGTCCGTCACCGTGACGGAATGCGTCCCAGCGGAAAGGTTGGTCGCCGTGGCCGAGGTTTGGCCATTGTCCCAAAGATAGGTCAATGCGCCCGATCCGCCCGAAACGGTGACCGTTGCCGATCCGCCCGTGCCGCTGCAATTGGCATTGTTGACCACCGAGGTCGTCAAAACGAGCGACGAGCCTGCGCCGCCCTGCACATTCGCGCTGGCCGTTGCCGAACAGCCTTCCGAGTCGGTCACGGTTGCTGAATAATTGCCAGGTGCAAGGTTGGAAATCGTTGTGCCCGATTGTCCATTGCTCCAAGAAACGGTATAAGTGCCACTGCCGCCGCTCGGATTGACCGTGGCCGTACCGTTCGTTTGGCCGCAACCGGCAGCCGACGACGTGGCATTGGCGACGACCGCTGGCAAAACCTGCACCAATGCCGTTTTGATGCCCGAGCAACCGCTCGCATCCGAAATGGTCACCGTGTAAGTGCCGGGCGAAAGGCCCGAAATGTCCTGCGTGTTCTGCCCATTGCTCCACGCATAGGTGTAAGGAGGTGTGCCGGACATTGCGCCCGCGTGCAAAAGGCCGAGCTGACCGGGGCAAACGAGGTCGTTATCGACCGCGATCCAGATGCCCTCCAACGTGTTGTCGGTCACGACGGCCGAGTTCAACGATGTGCAACCGTTGGCATCCGTCACCGTAACTTGATAAGTGCCGAAAGCAAGGTTGCTGATTTGGATGGTATTTTGGCCGTTCGACCAATGAAAACTGTACGGCGGAACGCCGCCAAAGGCCCACGCCTTCGCGATGCCGTCCGCTTGAAACATACAAATTTGTCCCTGAACCTGCCCTGCGCCCGAGCCCAATTGCTGGGGCTGCATGACCTCTTTTTGATCATTCGCCGATGCGCCGGTCGCGTCCGTCACGATGACCGTATAAAAACCGGCGGTCAGCCCGGTAATGGTCGCCGTGGTCTTGCCATTGCTCCATTGATAGGTGTACGGTGCAACGCCGCCCGTAGGGGTGGCAGTAAGCGCGCCGTTGTTGCCACCGTTGCAGGCGACATTGGTCACCGCAAAGGTGATGGTGATTGCCGAGGCATCGTTGGTCGCAAATCCTGTGTTGTTTTTTGCTTGTACCACAGTGGGGGCGACCCAAAACGCACCGAGCAGGACCGACACCATTGCCAGCCGGATTGTGTGTAAAACTGCATTACGTCCCATGAGAACTGTCCGTTTAGGTGAAAAAATTAGAAAAAAAGTGAGTGTTGTTCAATCAAAGTCTGTTGCCAAGAACACGGCGATTTTCAAGGAAGGAAATCGGCGATCGAGGGGGATTAAAAAAAAGATGTCTTGGAACAATTGGCGAGATGATGACTTTATGCGGTCAAAAGTAATTTATTTCACAAAAATAATGCCCCAGCCCTTTTTAGTTTTAGCCAAACAGTCGGATAAACGCGGGTTTCACACAAAAAACCACAAGGTTCTGCTTTTCCGTTTTTTTAAAAAAATGATTTTCCACGCAACACGGTTCACGCGTCTTTTTTCACAAAAATCAACCCGAGCGTCAAGAGCAGGGCCGAAAAAAGCACCACGAGCATCAAAACGGCATTGGTAAGGGCAGGCAACTGCAAGAATTTGGGGATGCTCAAAAAGAGCAGGATCGTGATCAGCCCCCTCGGCGACAAAAACGCCAGCCCCGACGGCAGCTTTTTGTGGCCCCCAAAAAAATAGATCATCCGCACAACGAAAATGATCCCAATGACCGACCCAGCGACCGTAAGTGCTTGTTTGTCAAAGAGTTGCGCCGGAGAAACGGAATATCCGAACAGCAAAAAAAAGAAAGTCCGCGCCACGAAGGTCACCTCTGCCATCAAGTTTTTGAAGAACGGCAGCTCCACTTTCAGCGTCTTGTTGTGGAAAAAACGGGGCGGCACGACCGCTTTCAACAGGTCGGTGTTGTTGATGAAAAGCCCGAACATCAGCACCATCAAGAGCGCGCTCAAATGCCAGATTTTCGCGATCGCATACGCCATTAACATCAGCGAAAGGATGGGCAAAAATTTCACCTTGTGCCTGATTCGTTCGAGCAGCACGGCCAGCACGAGGCAACAGGCCACAGATAGCAAGACCGTGAACACCACGTCGAGCCCAAAATAGCCGAGCGCCAGCTCGTTTTTTTCACAAGAAATCAGGAGGAAATTGAAAATGAAGATACCGATTATGTCGCTGAAAGCGCTTTCGTAGATCACAAATTCGCGCCGCTGCGTCGACAGGTTTTTCGCGCTCGGGATGGCAATGGCCGAGCTGACGACCGCGAACGGCACCGCATTGAGCAACACCTGCATCATCGGCGCGCCCGAAATTTGCCAAAAAACAAACGCCATCCCCCCGATGGAAATGATCAATTGGATGCTCGCCGCCCAGATTGCCTGCCGGATGATCGGCAACTTTTCGCGGCTCAATTCGAGGTCCATCGCACCCTCCAAAACGATTAAAATCAAGCCGACCGTGCCGAGCGTGGGCAACAATTGATCGGTGTTCGGCAACTGGATTTGAGCCCAATCGCTCAATTTTCTCAATAAAATGCCGAAAAAAAGCAGCAAGATTACTGACGGCAATTTGGTTCGCGACCCGATCACGTCGAACAGGTAGGATACGAGCACCGCCGCGCTCAACAGTAAAATCAGCCAGTTCGGGTCCAAGTTATTTTCCGTTTTGAGCCGCGAAGTTGGGCAAATTCTGGCAGATTGAAACTACTGGATCCCCATGAACCAAGCCTCCACTTTTTCCGCGCGGAGGACGTAGATCCGTCTTTTTTGGATAAAAACGGTGTCGCCTTTTTGCACCAAAGGCGGCGGTGCGATGGCCCTTTTGAGGTTCGTATTTTTCGTGAAGATCTCCTTCACCAGCCCCTCATCAAAATACCGGAGCTTGTTGTCCGTCACTTGAAAGCCGCGGACGGTGGCCGCGACGACCGTTTTTTGGTACTGCGCAAACTTGTCAAAAACATAAAAACCCGTCGATTCGTCGCCCATAAAAACCTGATTGTCAAACTCCTGCAGGCCGTTCGGCACGGGCGATTTCCCCAAAACCTGGTTCATCGCCTGGCTCGCAAAAAGGGTCTTCCCTTGCTGGTTGATGTTTTTCAACTGAAAATTGGTCTCGTCATAGACCCACAAAGTCTGGTCGCTGCCAGCCGCAAGGGTTTTTACGTTGGGCAGGTCGATTTTGCGGAGGTCGAGCCGCGCGAGCTCCGTCAACGACGCATCGAGCCAGACCGCCGTGTGAAAATCCGGGTACCAGACCAAAATGGCCGACGGGTTCATGCAGTCGATCTGAGCCGCCGCCCCCAGCCGGTCGTTGGTGTACCTGCCGAGCGGTTCGCCCTGATGGCCAAAACTCAAAATCTCATTTTTTTGGGTAATAATGTACGCGTTCAGCGCGACATCGGAACAGACAAACCGCGCCGGGATATCAAGTTCATAGATCAACCCGAGCGGTTTTTCGGCCAGCGAATCGGGCCGGTACGCGCTCGGCTCGAACGGTTTTTGGGAGGACTTCGCCAAATTTTGGGCAATCGAATCGAGGTTTTGCCCCGCCAAATTGGTCAAAAAAAGCAGGCCGAAAATTGCCGAACTAATGGTTTTTGTAAATATGGACACCTTCATTTTCAAAAATTTGCAGTGAAATGCCCGATTCGTCGAGCGCGGCAAAGGTGTTCCAACGCATCCATTCGCCGAGGTTGAGGTAGCGCGATTTGCCATTTGATAACAGCCAGTCGATTGGCAGGTGGCGGTGGCCAAAAATGAAATAATCGACCGCCGCCGACCGGGTTTTTTCCTCGCAAAACTGGATGAGCCACTCGCCCTCCGCGCCCAAAAAACGGAGATCGTCGGCCATGTTCTTGTCACGGCTTTTGCCCGACCAAAATTGGCCCAGTGCGCTCCCAAAATCGGGGTGGAGCAGCCGGAAAAGCGATTGGCAGACCGGATTGGTGAACACTTTTTTCAGGAATTTATAGCCCGCGTCGCCCGGCCCAAGCCCGTCGCCATGCCCGATAAGACAGGTTTTTCCATTGATTTCGCGCAAAATTGGCTGACGATGGGTCAAAATCCCGAGCTCGTCCTCAAAATATCGGCCCATCCAAAGGTCGTGGTTCCCGGTAAAAAATTCGATGTCAAGCCCGCCGTCGCTGAGTTCGGCCAGCTTGCCCAAAAGCCGAACCGACCCCTTTGGGACGACCGTTTTGTATTCCACAAAAAACTCCCAAATATCGCCGACGAGATAGATTTTTTCCGCCTGCGGGGCCGCCCAATCGAGCCAGCGGACAACCTGCCGTTCGCGCTCGCGGCTCGTCAAACGGGCATCCGTGCCGAGATGAAAATCAGAGGCGAAAAAAGTTTTTTTCAAAATAAAAGGATGGTTGCGGTGAAGTTTTTGTCTCGCCAAAAAGCGGGAACGGGCGGGCAAAAATAGCAATCCTGCCCGTTGGTCTCGCTAAAATTCCCGACCACTAATGCCCCGTGTTTGTCCAATAAACAGGCCAGCCCCGGCCACAAAACGGCCGACAAGAGCCAGGTGATTTTGACTAATTTTAGCCAAAATAAAAGATAGAAATTACCCAAAAGGGTAAATTTTTCAGACCTTGAAACCTGACTTATGGACGAATTTTTTATACTATTTTGATAGAGAAATCAATCATTTTGATTGAGAAATCAATTATTCAATCCATCCCAGCAACCTGACTTATCTATAATACTGGGCTTTTTTTATATCAATTATTTTTCACTACATTTGACGAGTTCAAAAGCGGGCAAGTTGGTCGACAAGCGGGCCGGTTTTTGGACAAAATTCTCCCAATTTTCTCACCCTTAAAATTTTGTTCGTTATGAATTTCCGAACTATTTTTATGGTCAAACTCCTTGAACCGAACCGAACCGAACCGAACCGAACCGCAGCAAAGGTTTTCCTCGTCATGGCAATCATGATGCTCCAGTTTTTTGGTAAAAGCCTGTTCGCCCAAACGGGTTGTACCAACTTGATCTGCAATCCAAGTTTTGAAACAACCACCAGTACTTCATTGCCAAAGGACATCTTGCCCGACCCGCCCGGCAATGCTACAGGAAATGTGCCCTGCAACGAACCCTTGGCGGGCTCTCCACAGTTGACCACAAACCAATTTAGTTTGATGGCACAAAATGGCAGCAATTTTGTGTTTTTGGGGACTCCCCAATTCCCCGAAGACCCGGATGACCCAAACGATGAGGCATGCCATCACGAGGCACTCTTGAACACCTTGCCCGCACCATTGCACAGTGGGCAACCCTATACGCTTTCATTTTGGCGGCAAAGGGTTGGAACTACCGGAACTGTTACTTACAGCGTTGCTCTTGGCAATGACATTGCTTCGACTTATGTACCAATATCGGCAAGTCCTTGTTCCGTTCCAGCAATGACGGGCGTTCAAATGATCGGCACCAACCTCCCGACCACTAACCCATCTGTGGGCTGGGAAAACGTGACCATCCCATTTACCAGTAGTTCCGACTTGTGGAACCAACTTTTGATCAACCCGATCCAAAGCGGGGTGCAAAATGGCGTATCGGCCGGGATGGTCATCGACAACATGAGCCTGACCTGCCAAACCCTCATGAACGAGGGCTTCATGTCCGCATATACCGGAAGCAATACCTATGAATTTATGAACACTGTCGGCACAACGATACCGGGATTGGCCGCAACAACCTTTTTTTGGGACTTTGGCGACGGTACCACCTCGACCGAGGCCAACCCGGAACACGAATATGAGGATGTTGGCACCTTCAATGTCTGCCTGACCATCACCGATTCTCGAGGGTGCTGCGGC
>JANOQP010000120.1:0-2240 GCA_031414895.1 Saprospirales bacterium | reverse complement strand
TGATCAGTCCGGCATCCCAACGGACCTCGTTGCAGTTTTTGGTGCCCTTTGGCAGGCCCGCGACGGATTTGGGCCGCTCGCCGTCCATTTCGAGGAACACTCGAGTGTCGCGGTCCGGGTGCAGGGCATACTGCACGAGCGGCGCATCGCCAGCGACCTGGATGCCGCTTCGGGTGTACCAACTTTCGTGTTTTTCCATGCAGCTACTTTCGTAGAGCAGGTAGAGTTTTGTGTCGGCACGGAGGCCGGTCGCCAAAAAAAAGCTGGCAAGGATGGTGGTGAAAAAACAGTTTCGCATGATTGAAATTTTTATGAACAGTAGGTTTGATGGGGCAAAAAAAAGGATAATCCATTGAAAATCAATGGGTTGAATATCCCAACGACTCAATTTCTTTTTAGAAATGCCGAAAAGGCCCATTCGCCCGGCCCGATCCGCGCCCATTTATCGCTCGTTTCGAGCCAATCGACCTTCGTCCCGATGGCCAGTTTTTTGACAATCGGGAAGCTGGACGCGGGGCCTTTTCGGACGTTGAGCGACTCGGTGCCGATGACTGTCGCAGTCGGTTTTGGGGGCGGGGGCGGGGGCAAAACCGGCCCCAAAAGCGAAAAATGCACCCACCTGTCAGCCCCGATCTGCGCCCAGTTGCCCGATTTCGCGATGACGGTCACGGGTGCGCCGACGGCCAGTTCATCGATCAAAAGCCCGTCGCCATCGGGCCGGATGCGGACGTTCGCGCCCGTTTTTTCAGCGACGGCCATTTCCTTGTTTTCAAATAAAATGTCCACATAATTGCCGAAGACCCAAAATCCCGTGCCGATGCGCAACCAGCCGTTTTTTTTCTCGAAAATGGGGATTTTCGCGCCCAGCTCGAGCCTGTTTTTTACGGAAAAATGGGTGCCAGCGCCCGTCCGGACGTTCAAACCGGCCTCTGTGACCGAGCCGCTGGCGATTGGTTTTTCGCCCGCCGACAACTCGGCCATTTTTTTGGAAATGTCCTTTTTGAAATCGGCCCACGGCTTTTCGTCGAGCATCATTTTTGGGCAATCCTTTCCCGTAATGTCAAAGTGGCGATACAAATCCCCGGTTTTGAGCCGGTATTTGACCAAAAGGTGCGCCGCGAGGACGACCGCGTTTAGATAGGTCTTTTTCCAATCGCCGTCCGAATTGACGCACATTTCAAAACCGATGAGGAAATAATTGGGGCTCAAACTGCCCGTCCGGATGCGGTCGCCGTCGGGTTTGTAGGTTTTCGCGCCGACATGGAAGGCCAGTTCGCCATCGGGGACGCACTGCAAAATTTGGTGGTCATCGACGATATAATGCGCCGAGGCAAAACGGTCGGTCGTGTTGAAATAATCGCGGTTGCGCTTTGCATCCGCGCCTTTGCCGGTGTTTGCGGTCCAGTGCGCAACGATTCCTTTTAGGCTCCGAAGGTTGTATTCCGGCGCGGATTCGAGTGCCGGGCGGTTGCGTTTTGAGGTCAGGAGGTCGCGTTTAATGGTAATCGCCATAAGTGGAAAGTTTGTATTTGTGCGACAAACGTATGGTAAAATTCAAACTCAAACCCAAATCGCAACACCTGCGGGTGTGGCCATTTTGCTATTGAATTTGCTTTTGAATTTGAGTTGAATTCAATCCCGCAGGCATCCCCACCCGGCCCTCGCCATGTTCCCCCATTTTTCCATGTCGCAGACCATTTTTTCGCGGTCGTCGAGCGGCATCGCGCCGAGTTTTTTTTCCCAAAAAAGGTATTGTTCCAAACAAACCCGCGTCACGCTGACGATGCCCAATATGATGGCCAATCCGGTCTCGACCTGCATTTTTGGGAAGGTCGTTTTGCGAAAAGCGGCCCGGACGGCGGCGACCTGACCTTCAAAAATTTCTTTTAAAAAAACCGCCGAAACCGCGGTCGTCGCCAAGGTCCGAACACCCGATTGCCGGTCGTGCCAAAGGTCGAAAATATCGTCCGCAAGTTGCATCAGATAACCAAATTCGAGGATCGCCAGCTGCTCGGCGAGCGAGAGCGGATGCGCCAGGAGCCGCCGGAACATCATCAGCGAACAACCGCCCTTTTCGCGCGTAAGTCGTTGGAGGTCAATGGTTTGGAGGGCATGGTCGCGTTGCCGCCGGCCCTCAAATTGCACCTCAAAGACGCGGTGCATGTACCCCTTGAACTCGCCCGCGTGGTCGATCGGGAGGTGCTCGTAAATATTGTGGAGGAAATGCACGGACAGCCCGC
>JANOQP010000119.1:0-13980 GCA_031414895.1 Saprospirales bacterium | reverse complement strand
CCATCCGCTCCGGTTCGCCCGCGGAGGTGATCGGCAACCTCGAAGAACTGGAAGAGGAGGTCGAACTCTATGAATCCATCGAGGACATTTGGCCCGACTATCCGAGGCACGATGACTTCTTTTTCAACGAGGATGAATATTGACAAAAAATGATGTCTGAACTATGATTCGTTTGATTTTTATGATTGTTTGATTCAATCATGGCAATCATAAAAATCAAAAGAATCAAAGTTCGGACAATCAAGAAAGGCTTTTCGGCAGTTGTCGGAAAGCCTTTTTTTTGACTTTTTTTCGCCACAAATTCGTGTAATTTGTGGCAAAAAAAAACTGCCCATGCGCCTTCTCGCCATCCTTTCGATCGCCCTCTTTTTTTCATTTTGCAAAACCACGAACACGGCGGTTTCCAAAAAAAAAGACGCAGAGCTCCGCCTTTTGGCCGACCAACTTGCCCATAAATACATCATTTTCGACGGCCATGTGGACCTGCCGTACCGCCTCCGCGCCAAAAATTTCCGCCTCGAAAAAGAATATGTCGGCCTCCCGCTCGACGACCCGAAGGGCGATTTTGACGTAAAAAGAGCGAAAATCGGCGGCCTTTCCGCGCCCTTTATGAGCATTTACATCCCGTCCGACCTCCAAAATTCGGGGCGCGAACAGGCCTACGCCGACTCGCTCATCCGCATGGTCACGGCCATCGCCGAGGCAAACACGACCGCTTTTGGCCTCGTCAAATCGACCGCCGATGTGCAGGGAAATTTCAAAAAAGGCATCATTTCCCTCCCAATGGGCATGGAAAACGGCTGCCCGATCCTAAAAATCGGGGATGTCGCCCGTTATCACCGCCTCGGCATCCGCTACGTTACGCTCACGCACGGAAAGGACAACCAAATTTGCGATTCGAGCTACGACACGACCGCCACTTGGAACGGCCTTTCCCCGTTCGGCGAAAAAGTGGTGCATGAAATGAACCGCACCGGCACGATGGTCGACATCAGCCATGTGAGCGACTCGACTTTTTTTGACGTGATGAAACTGACCCGTGTACCTGTCATCGCCTCCCATTCATCGTGCCGGAAATTCACGCCCGGCTTTCAGCGAAACATGAGCGACGACCAGCTTTTGGCCCTGCGGAAAAACGGTGGCGTAATCTGCATAAACTTCGGCTCGACCTTCCTCGATTCCGAAGTGAAAAAGGCGAACAGTGAGTCCGAACGGCTCTGGACAAAACTTTTGGAAGAAAAAAAAATCACTGACGAGCATTCGGACGAGGCCGAAAAACTGAACATTGAGTTCAAGAAAAAACACCCAAGCACCTATTCCGACGTGAAAAAAGTGGCCGACCATATCGACCATGTGCGCAACCTCATCGGCATCGACCATATTGGCCTCGGCTCTGATTTCGATGGGGTGGGCGACTCCTTGCCGACCGGTTTGAAGGACGTTTCGATGTATCCAAACCTGATTTTCGAGCTTTTGAAAAGGGGATATTCGGAGGGGGACATCGCCAAGATCTGCGAAAAAAATGTCCTCCGCGTCTGGCAAGCGGCTGAACGGGCAGCGCAAAATTGATTTTTTATTTGCCCAGCAAAACCCGCACCTCGCCCAAAAGCACCAAAAACCGACCATTTTCCGGCTCCTCGGCGAGCGCATCGAGGAGGCAACTTTCGGCCAGTTCGAGTTGCCCCATTTTTTGATAAACGACGGCGAGGTTGGCCATTATCTCGGCAAAACCGCCGGAATGTATGGCAATCGCCTGTTCAAAACTCGCGACGGCCTCGGTGAAAAGCCCCGAATTTGCATATGAAACCCCCAGTTTTTGCCAAGCATTTTGGTTGGCGGGGTTGAGCCGGACGTGCGCCCGATCGGCGGGCGGCCATTGTTGGGTCATGTGTTGCATCCCTGTTGCGTGTAGTTTTTGGTCGAAACCGATTATAAAATTGGACATCTGCACGAATTGTGCCACCCGTCGCCGGCGCCTCGCCCAACAATTCCTTTTCAACAAAACTTTTTCAGGGCGGCCGATAAAATCCTGTTTTCTACTTTTGGGGCAAACAAACCCGCCATGCGCCTCGCCGGAAATTTGCTTGCAACCGCCCTTTTGCCTTTTGCCTTTTTACTTTTTACTTCCAAAACAATCGCCCAAAATTTCCCGCCCGCCTGCCCGGCTGGCCCATACCCGCATGCTATCACCTGCGCGGCGGCCTGTGTCCGTTGCGGCAGCCTCGACGGCTTTTCGTCGGCCACTCAACAAGCGGGCGTCGGGCAGGCCATCCCCGGTTTTTGCACTCAGATTGTTCATTCGATGAAATATGTCGCCTTCATCGCCGGCTCCACGAGCCTCTCGCTCAACGTCGCGGTCGGCGGTTGCACGCTCGGCAGCGCGATCGAAATGGGCATTTACGAAAGCCCAAATTGCCAATTGTTCAACCTCGTCTCGAACTGCAACACGATGATGAACGCAAACACGACCTACCCGTTTTCGACCACCGAACCGCTCACGCCGGGCTGCCATTATTACCTCTGTTTCGACAACAACGGCCCCGCCGCATGCACTTTTACGGTCGCCGTAACGAGCGGATCGACCGGTTCGCCCGCGCTCGCCACGCCGCCCGTGCCGATAGGGCCAAGCCAATTTTGCCCCGGCGCGACCGTCGTTTTCACCATCCCGCCGCAGCCTTTTGCCTGCGAATACGAATGGACCGCCCCGCCCGGCGCGACAATCGACGGTCTGCCAAGCCCCGCTTTCATCGACGGCGCGACGGGTAATTCGGTGACCATAAAATTCGGCAACCAGCCCGGCAACGTCTGCGTCCGCGCCCGAAATGCCTGTTCGACCAGCCCTTTTGCCTGCAAACCGGTCATGCTGAAAATCATCCCGGTGATCAATTTGCCGCCCGCCAACATCTGCGCCGGGCAGGGCTACGAGTGGCTCGACGGCAATATTTACAGCACCCCGCAGCTCCTTTCGTTCACTTATCAGACGGCGGAGGGCTGCGATTCGACCGTCAAACAGCAACTAAAAGTGACCGCCCCGATCCTCACCAACCTCGGCCCGAAATACGTTTGCCCCGGCGAATGCGTCACCTTCGCGGGCCTCACCGCCTGCACGCAGGGCATTTTCGACACCGTTTTGATGGGCGCGGCGGGCTGCGACAGCATCGTCCGGTTCAATGTCGTGGTCATCCCGGTGAATGCCCAAATCGCGCCAGTCGACGACTCGCTTGACTGCCAAACCGCGCAAATTTTGCTCGACGGCCACGGCTCTTTTGGGCAAAACTGGAAATGGTTCGGCCCCGGCAGCGCGTTGCCCATCGGTTCGGACACGACCCAAATCGCCGCCCAGCCCGGCCTTTTCAAGCTCGTTTTGGAAACTATCGCCTTCGGCAAAACCTGTCGCGACACCGCGCAAACCGTTGTAAATCAATCGGTTAGCTTGCCGATCATCCAGATTTTTTCGGAAAATATCACCTGCGCCAACCCGTTCGCCCAATTTTCGGCGACTACACAACCGCCCGGCGCGGCCCGTTTTTGGCAAGGCCCGAACGGCTGGCAATCCATGGCCCAAAACCCAGTGACCGACCAGCCCGGCCTGTATTTTTTGACCATCACCGATCCCGCGACAGGCTGCAAAAAACGCGATTCTGTTTTTGTTTTTGAAAATATAACCGCCCCGATTTTCTCCGTAAATAATGACACGCTGACCTGCACCGCGCCGACGGCCATGCTTTTGGCCAGTTTCCAAAATCCAAATTTGACCTTCCAATGGATTGAAAATCAACAAGTTATCGCGACGGGCGCGGGTTTTTCGACCCAAAACCCCGGCAGTTTTGATGTCGTCGCGACCGACCCAGCGAACGGCTGCACCGCTTCGCAACCCGCCCAAGTTTTTGAGAACAAAACCGCCCCGATTTTCTCCGTGAACAACGACACGCTGACCTGCGCCGCGCCGACGGCCATGCTTTTGGCGAATGCCCAAAACACAAATTTGGCCTTCCAATGGATTGTAAATCAACAAGTTATCGCGACGGGCGAAAGTTTTTCCACTCAAAATCCGGGCGATATTAAAGTCGTCGCGACCGATCCGGCGAACGGCTGCACCGCTTCGCAAACCTCCCTAGTTTTTGAAAACAAAACCGCCCCGATTTTCTCCGTAAATAATGCCACGCTGACCTGCGCCGCGCCGACGGCCATGCTTTTGGCGAATGCCCAAAACACAAATTTGACCTTCCAATGGATTGTAAATCAACAAGTTATCGCGACGGGCGCAGGTTTTTCCACTCAAAATCCGGGCAGTTTTCAGGTCGTCGCCATTGACCCGGCGAACGGCTGCACGGCCACAAAAACCGCGACTGTCGCCGCCGATTCGGGCATCCCGCAACTTGCCGCCGCGCCGCCCGACACATTGACCTGTGTGAAAAATTTGACCCAAATAACTGTTTCGGCCAGCCCGTTGAACCTCCTTTTTTCATGGAGCTCATTAAATGGGCAGGGCATTTTTGGCGGCGCGACGGGCCAAAATTTGACCGTCTATTTGCCGGGCCAATACATTTTGACCGCCACAAACCCGGCCAACCAGTGCACCGCGAGCCTCTCCGTTTTTGTTTTTGAAAATAAAAAATTGCCGCCCACCGATGCCGGGATGCCCGCCACGCTGACCTGTTATTTGCCCGAAATCACGATTGGGAACAGCAGTTTGCCGTCCGCCGGGCTGCAATTTAAATGGGCCGGGCCGGGCATCTCGGTGGCAAACGGCAATATTCAGTCGCCAAAAATCGACCTGCCCGGCACCTATTTTTTGACCGTCACCGACCCCGCGAACGGCTGCACGGCCATCGATTCTGTTGAAATAAAGGCCGATCAAGAACTGCCAGAAATCACCATCCCCCAGCCCGATTCGATCAACTGCCAAATGCCGCAAATCGTGCTGCAAGGATTTTGCACGGCGACCTCCGGCCTTGTCTCGTGGCAATGGCTGACGACAAACGGGAGCATCGTTTCTGGCTCAAGTTCGCCCAATTGCACGGTCAATTTGCTCGGTGAATACATCGCTTTTGCCGTAAATATTGGCAATGGCTGCGCCGATTCTGCTTCCATTTTGGTCGCCCAGAGCCTCGATTTTCCGCTCGCCGAGGCCGGGCCGCCGATGACATTGACCTGCAAAAACCCGGTTTTGCAACTTGCGGCGAGCGGCGACGGAGGCCCCAATTTCTCGGTTTCATGGACCACCAACGGCGGGCAGATCATCGCGGGCGACAGCACTTTTTCGCCGACAGTCGCGAAGGCAGGGCTTTATTATTTGGAAATAAAAAACGCGCTAAACGGTTGTATTTCAACGGATTACGTTCAAGTTCTTGAAGATTTTACGGTCCCAAATGTCGATGCAGGCCCCGCCCAAACGCTCGATTGCGGGACGACATTTTTGAATTTGGGCGGCTCGGTCGATGCCGGGGTTTTTCCAAATTGGACGACCGCGAACGGCCATTTTATCGATGCGCAAAACCAAATTTTCCCAAAAATCGACGCGCCCGGCTGGTACTTTTTGACCGCCACCGACCCGGCAAATGGATGCTCGGCGACCGATTCCGTTTTCATTGCGCCCGATGCCGCCGCGCCCATTGTGGCCATCGCGCAGCCGGACACTTTTTCGTGCAAAAAAACGGAGACCACCCTCTTCGCGACGGCCGTCGGGGCCTCGCCGAACCCTATTTTGCAAATGAATTGGACAACTTCGGCCGGTCAAATTTTGAGCGGCGCGACCAGTTTGGCCCCAAAAATCGGCAAGCCCGGCACCTATTTTTTGACCGTGATTGACCAATCGAACGGCTGTTCGACGCTCGTTTCGACGGTGGCCCTGGGCGATTTTGAGCTGCCGGTAATCCTGTTCGCGCCGCCCGTGCCGCTCTCGTGCGCCGTGCTGACGACCACCATTTCGGCGACCGTCTCGACCGTCGGCAACGATTTTTCGTTCACATGGACACCCGCGCCGGGGCTGCAAATTTTGGCTGGCCAAAACACGCTCATGCCGACCGTCGGGCAGGAGGGAAATTACCAGATCGCGGCCACCGACCTATCGAACGGCTGCTCGGACACGATCACTATCATCGTTAACCGGAAGAATATTTCGCAGCACCTCGTCGCCATTTTCGGCAGCTATTCGCTCGACTGCGCGACCCCTGTTTTGATGCTCGAAGCGGCGTTGAGCTTCAGCGGCCCCGGCTTCGGGATTTCGTGGAAAACGGACACGGGCCTCATCGTTTCGGGCGGCGCGACGCTGATGCCCGAAATCAGCGAAGGCGGTACTTATGCATTGATAATCAATGATTTAGCTTCCGGTTGCCTCGATTCGGTCTCGGTTTTTGTGGATGAAAATTTTGCAAACCCGACCGTCGCGATTGTCCCGCCCGGCATTTTGAACTGCCTAAAAACGTCCGAAATATTGACGGGGAACGGCGCGGGGCAGGGCCAAATTTTCCCGAAATGGACGACCCAAAACGGTCAATTTTTGGGTGCGACCGACCAGTTTTCAGTGACCGCGATACTGCCTGGATTGTATTTTTTGGAAATAATGGACGAAAAAAACGGCTGTACTTCCCGCGATTCCATCACTGTTTTGGAAGATATCGCGCCGCCCATTTTTTCCATAAAAACGGACTCGATCACCTGCCTGAACCCGCTCGCGAAACTCCTCGCGACGGGGCAAAGCCCAAACCTTGAATTTATTTGGGCGGAAATTTTGCCCAATTTGACCCAGCAGGTTGTCGCCAAAATGCCCGATTTCGAGACTGCCGCACCGGGCATTTTCATCATCACCGCCACTGATCCGGCTAACGGTTGCACGGCGACTGACACGGTTTTTGTTTTAAAAAAAGCTGGAATTTCGGGCATCTCGCTCGACCTAGATTTGCCGCTCTGTTTCGACGGTTCGGGCGCGTCGCTGCTCGTGGCGGGCGTGGCCCGGGCGACCGAACCAATCAGCTATTCCATTGACAATCAACCATTTAGCCCCCAAAATCAATGGGCCGGGCTGCTGTCGGGCGATTATTTTTTGCAAATAAAAGATGCGCTCGGCTGCACGTTCGACACGGTTTTGAGCATCGCCGTGCCGCTCGATTGGCAAGTTTCGCTCGGCCCGGACACGACGATTTTGGTTGGCGAAAAAATCCGCCTGTCCCTCGCGACCGACCCGCCGGATGTCTTTTTGCAAAAAATAACGTGGCTGCCTGCCGTCCTCATCGGCTGCGACACTTGCCGTGCGCAATCCGTCGCGCCGAAGCACGACCGATGGTTTGAAATCGTGGCGACCGACCAATTTGGCTGCACCCGCACGGACTCGATCTTGGTAAAAATCCTGTTCCCGGAAATCTATGTGCCGAACATTTTCACGCCGAATGGCGACAGCGAAAACGACCTGTTCCGTATTTTTTGCGGCCCCGGCATCGAAAAAATCAGGCGTTTTGCGGTCTTTGACAGATGGGGCGACCTTGTCCATTTTGAGAAAAACCGCCATCCTGACGACCCAAATCACGGTTGGGATGGTCGTTTTCGGGGCAAAAATGCGCCGGACGGGGTCTATGTCTGGTTTTTGCAGGTCGAACTCCCGGGCGGGCGGCTGCGAAAGATGAAAGGAGACGTGACGCTTTTGAAATAAGTTTCGAGTTTTGGGTTTCGAGTGGTTTCACCGCTGGCGCGAGGTTTCACCTCGTGCCTAATATTCTGTCGGCTGCGCCGACAGTTCGGCATCAATTTTTGTTTTTTAAAACCATGATTTTAGCCAAAGTTCAAATCGTTGTGGTCGGCGCAGCCGACATAATACGAGGCACGAGGTGAAACCTCGCGCCAGCGGTGCACGAGGTGAAAACCTCGCGCTAGCGGTGCACGAGGTGAAAACCTCGCGCCAGCGGCCAACTCAAAACCCAAAACCCGAAACTTTCCATTTGATATTGCACCCGCCGCTCGGCCATTGTATTTCGAGGGGGGGCAGCCCGGCCAGCACATTTTCGAGCGCGTCGCGGAGATCACGGCCATCGGGCGGCGTGTCGTTTTTGGGCCGCGAAGCATCGAGGCGACCGAGATAAACGAGCCGCTTTTTTTCGTCAAAAACATAAAAATCGGGGGTGCAGGCGGCATCGTAGGCACGGGCGACGGCCTGCGTCTCATCGAATAAATACGGGAAATCATAGCCGACCTCGGCAGCGTGGACGGTCATTTGAGCCGGGCCGTCGGCGGGATATTTTTCCGCATCGTTCGATGAGATGCCGACAAAACCGACCCCTTTTGGGCGAAAATCGCGCACCAAACGGACAATTTCCGCATTCACATGGAGCACATACGGGCAATGGTTGCACAAAAACATGACGACCGTCGCCCGCTCGCCGCGCACGTTTTCAAAGTTCAGGTCGCGCCCGGAAACCGTGTCGGGCAATGAAAAATCGGGCGCAACGGTGCCGATTGGGAGGATATTTGATTCTGTAAAAGCCATTTCTTTTGATTGTGAACTACCAGTCCTTGCCCGATTTTGACGGCTTGCCGCCGGGGGATTTTCGTTGTTTTTGCTGCACTTTTTGCTCTTCGTTTTCCATGATCTTCAGGAGCTGCCGAGCTTCATCCTTTGACATTTGGCCGGGTGATTGGGGCAATTGATCTTGTTTTTCGGGCTGGTTTTGCGGTTGATTTTGTGGCTGGTTTTGTTGGGTTTGATTTTGATCTTGCGGTTGATTTTTATCCTGATCTTGGTTGTCCTTTTGGTTGTCCTGTTGCTGTTTTTGCTGCTCTTGTTGCTGCTTTTTTTGCTCCTCAAATTTCTTTTTGGCCAGCGCGAGGTTGGTCTTTGACCCCTCGTCGCCGGGGCGGTTTCGGAGCGCGTTTTGATAGGCATCAACGCTTTTCCCCCAATTTTTTTGTTTAAAAAAAGCATTGCCGAGGTTGTGAAAAGCATCGGCACGGGCATCGGCGGTCGGGGCGGTTTGGGCGGCCTTTTCAAAAAAATCGGTGCTTTCGGCGTATTTTCCTTGCTGAAAAACCGCGTTCCCTGTGTTGTAGCCCGTTCGGGGCGCGTCCGCCGGGTCGGTTTTTTCGGCTTTTTGGTAATGCTCCTCGGCCTTTTTGAACTCCTTTTTTTGATAAAATTCGTCGGCCTTCCGGTTGCTCGAATGGGCGGATTGGGCCGTCAGATTGACGCAAAAAAGAACCGTCAAAAGGAGCGGCCCCAGTTTTTTGATAAAATGAAACCCCTCCGCCGTGAACCCCTCGCGCTCGTAAAAAGCGTGGGCCTTCGTGTTTTCGAGATAGGCATCGAGCATCATTGCTTTTACGCCTTCGGCGCGGGCGATGCTTTCCAAACGGTCGCACATAAGCTTGCCGATGCCCGCCGAGCGGTGCGTTTGGGCGACCACGACGTTGTCGAGTTCGAGGTATTTGCCGCTGTAAAATTTGGTGATGACCCAAAAACCGGACAGCCCGACGGCCCCGTTTTTGTCAAAAACGACGAGCATCCGGTAGCCGTGCGCGATCATATCGTCGAGCATCGCGGCATAATCGGCCTCGGCGACCGCGCCGTTCAATTGGCTGAAAAGCGGGAAAATGGGCAGCATTTCCGGCTTTTGGGTCAAAATTTTTACCAAATAGTCCACAGTGGGCAGATAGTTTTTTTTCAAAAAAAGGCACGGATGTCGTCTAAACCGCAATCATTTCCCCCGGTTCCACCACCAATAAAACGGGATGCCAGTGGCCATCAGCCCCAGCCCCAAAAGCGCGTCCATCGGTTTTGAGATGATGGTATTGACCACCAACCCGGCGCAAAAAAGGATGAAAACGGCAGGGACAATGGGGTAGAGCGGCACTTTGTAGGGTCTCGGCGCGTCCGGCATCCGGCGGCGGAGGATGAAAACGCCGGTCGCCGTCGCGCCGTAAAAAATGAACGACGCGAAGATCAGCATGTCCGTCAGCCGGTCGAAATCGAAAAAAGCGACAAGTGCGCACGACCAGATTGCCTGAAAAACGAGGGCCCAGCCGGGCGTGCGGAACCGTTCGTGGATCTGCCCGGCATTTTTGAAGAAAAGCCCCTCGCTCGACATCCGGTAATAGACCCGCGAGGCCATCAGGATGGTCGCGTTGGTGCAATTGAAGGTCGTCAAAAGGATGAGCAGGCTGATGAAAAGTGCGCCGCCATTGCCCATAAAGTCGCGCAAGATCTCGACCGCCGCGATGCTCGACGGGTTGGTGGCCCGCGTCGCGATGATCTCGTCGATGGGGCGCAAAAAAAGGTAGCAATAATTGACCGTCAGGTAGATCGCGATGATGATGCCGACCCCGATACCGAGGGCAAGCGGGATGTTGCGGTGCGGGTTTTTGACCTCGCCGCCGACGTAACCGAGGTTGTTCCAGCCCTCGTAGCCCCAAAATGCGCCGAGCGAGGCGGCAAAAAGTGCGGCCATCAAGCCATTGGCGGTGACTGTTACGGGCGGCGTCGCGTCGGGTTTGGCGGCATATAGTTGGTCGACCAGTCCGGGTGTCGCATCGGTGAGGATATTTGAAAAACTGCCGTTGCCCCAGCCAAAACCGAGGATCAAAATGGCGGCGATGCCCGCAAAAATCGCCACCGTGGAGGCCAGCGAAACGGTTTCGCCGAGTTTGAGGCCCCGGTAGTTCAAAAAAGTCAGGAACAAAATCAGCCCGATCGCCGCGGCCTTTATCCCGGTGAAATTGTAGTCAAAAATGAAAAACCGCAGCGGTTCCGAATGTTCGGAAAAATGAAAAATGCTGTTGAGGCTCTCGGCAAACACAAAAGCGATAGCCGCGATCGAGGCCGACCGCATGACCGCAAAGCACGACCAACCGTAAAAAAAGGAGAAAATGCGCCCGTAGATTTTCTTAAAGTACACATACTCGCCGCCCGAATCGGCCAAAAGGCTGGCCACTTCCGCGTTCGAAAGTGCGCCCATCAGGCTGATAACGCCCGCCAGCACCCAACAAAGGAGGACGAGTTGCGGCGATTGGAGCGTCTCGCTCATATTGGCCACTTTTTTGAAAACGCCGGTGCCGATGATGGCCGAGATGACCAAAACGACGGCAGAAAGCAGGCCGAGCGTGCGGACGAGTTGGGGTTGTGGTTGGTCGTTGTTTGACATTTTTATTGAACTTGAATTGAAAATTTTGTCTGAACTGTGATTTTTTTTGATTTTTATGATTGCCATGATTTTAGACCGCGCAAGGTTGAAAAATCATGGAAATCATAGAAGTCAAAAAAAATCACAGTTCAGACAATTTACATTTTGAACCAATCGGCCTCCGCCAGCGCGGGGAATTTCGTCCGCCAGTCGGTCAAGGCGCGTTTGTCGAGTTCGATGGTGCCGATGGCCTCTTTCCCTGTTTCAGACCAAAGTTTTTTGCCCATAAAATCGACGATTGCGGAGTCGCCGGTGTACTCGTTGCCGTTTCCGTCGGTGCCAAAAATATTGACCCCGGCCACATAACAGACGTTCTCGATGGCCCGTGCGGCGAGCAGTGTTTTCCAATGTTCGATGCGCGGCGCGGGCCAATTGGCGACAAAAAGCAGGAGGTCGTAGCCTTTTTCACCCGCCCGGTTGCGCGAAAAAACGGGAAACCGGAGGTCGTAGCAGATCAGCGGGCAGATGCGCCAGCCGCGCCATTCGAGGATGAGCCGTTTTTTGCCCGGCGCGAAAACATCGGCCTCTCCAGCGGGCGAAAAGAGGTGTTTTTTGTTGTAAAAATCGATTGTCCCGTCTGGTTTTGCAAAAATCAGTCGATTGCGAAAATTGGTGCGGTCGGTGTGGACAAAGCTCCCGCAGATGGCCGCGCCGAGTTTTTTTGCCCGTTCGCGCATCCATTTTACGGTTGGGCCGAGGTCGTTTTCGGCAAACGGCGCGGGGTTCATCGTGAAGCCGGTCGTGAACATTTCGGGCAGCACGATTAGGTCGGTCTTGCCCGCGAGCGGCGCCATTTTTTTTTCAAAATTGGCAAAATTAGCTGCCTTGTTTTCCCATTCGAGGGCAGACTGGATGATGGAAACGCGCATTTTGGATGGACGGTTGGGCTGGTTCGTGATTAAAGTTTGCGCCAAAAATTCGTGACCGGCGCAGGTTTTCCTGCGAGCAAAGAACCAACAAAGGCGGATGATTTCGACTTTTTTTTGAAAAAATATTTGTTTTAAAAAATAAAGCAAATTGATTTTATTTAAAACAATAATTTACCTTCGCCATGTATTTATTTTAAAGAAATGGACGAAAAAAGGCCCAATACTTTCCTTCGCGGGCGCGGTGCGCAGATCAACACCGCCGACCCGTTCGCCAAAATAAAGCGCGACACGAACCCCGTCGACTGGGAACTTGCGCACGAAAGCAGTTGGGCCGACGACTACGATTGGCAGGGCGAACTGAAAACAGAATACCTCGAAACGCACCCAAAAACCATCCTAAACAAGGTCGAAAGTGCCGATATTCCCCTTTCTTGGAGCATGAACCCCTATCAGGGCTGCGAACACGGCTGCATCTATTGTTATGCCCGGGCGACGCACCCGTACTGGGGCTTTTCCGCCGGGCTGGATTTTGAGACGAAGATATTGGTCAAAAGAAATGCCGCAGAGCTCCTCGAAACCGAGCTGAAAAAGAAGTCGTGGCAGGCCGCGCCCGTCATGTTCGCGGGCAACACGGATATTTACCAACCGGCGGAAAAAAAGTTTGAAATTACCCGCGCCTGCCTCGAAGTGTTTTGGAAATACCGTCACCCGGTGAGCATCATCACCAAAAACTCGCTCATCCTTCGCGACCTCGACATCCTCCAAAAACTGGCCTCCGAACGGCTTGTTCATGTCGCGCTCTCGATCACCTCGCTCAACGAGGAACTGCGCCGCTGGCTCGAACCGCGCACGGCAAGCGTCGCGCAACGGCTGAAAACCGTCCGGGTCTTGTCGGATAACGAAATCCCGGTTTTCGTGATGATGGCGCCGATCATCCCCAGCCTCAACGACCACGAAATTTTTGACCTCGTAAAGACCGTGGCCGAACTTGGCGCGCTCGGCGTGGGGCATATCCCCGTCCGGCTGAACGGCGATGTGGCCGTCATTTTTGAGGACTGGCTGCGCAAAACGATGCCCGACCGGGCCGATAAGGTGCTCAACAAGATCCGGTCGCTGCACGGCGGCAACCTCTACGACCACCGACAGGGCGACAGGATGCGCGGCGAGGGCAAGATCAACGACATCATCAAAGCGCAGTTCAAACTGGCAAAGGAAAAATACCTCGTGGGCCGCTCAATGCCGGAATATAACCTGGATTTGCACCCGCATTTCAAGTCGGCGCAGTTGCGGCTTTTTTGAAAAATAACCACAACAGTAAAAAAATATCAAAAAACGCTTGCGCCTTTGGCGGCGGTTTCGGTAGCTTTACAGAACTGAATTCAGACTTTCGAAAGTAGTTTTTCCCGCTGGGAGCAAAATGTGTTCCCGACCCCTAATCTTTAAAACTAATCGCTTTCCCTTTTTCTACTGACTGTATTATTGGTTTCAACGCACCGTTGGAGCATGACTATTTTTTGTCTTTTTTTCAACCAATTTTTCAGAACATGAAAGCATTTTCCCAAATCCGCGGATTTATTTTCCGCACAGCCGCACAGCCGCACAGCCGCACAGCCGCACAGCCGCACAGCCGCACAGCCATGATTATGGCAATTCTTATGTTTTTTAGTTTTGCGAGGCTCGAAGCCCAAATCTATGGAGGAACGCAGATTGACATTAGCCAAGCTCCTTACATGGTTTCCATGACCAAACTCGGAGCCCTCGGCCATGCTTGTGGAGGGGTAATCCTCAACTCTGAATGGATACTCACGGCTGGCCATTGCGCCGATTTACAAGACCCTTTCGCTGATTTCGTCCATGCGGGAGTGACCGATTGGACAAGTACCGATGGTCAAACTATTGCGATTGACAACATAATACTCGACCCTCTTTTCACATGGGCGTTTACG
>JANOQP010000118.1:0-6348 GCA_031414895.1 Saprospirales bacterium | reverse complement strand
GCCCAAGGTCGAGGCTCCACGAGGTCTCGTATTTGAAAACGCCGCCCCAAACGCCCGGCCCGTTGAACCAGCCGGACATCTCGCCGCGCCAGCCGCGGGGCAGTTTGATGGTGCTTTGTTGGTAAATATTGTAGGTCCCGGCCTTGATGTCCACGGTCGCACCGTTGCCATAATCGGCGAGGTTGTGGAGGTACGACGCGCTCGCGTTCACATAAATATCCCACCATTTGTTGATGGTGAAAGGCGCGCTGACATTGAATGCGAGGATTTTTTGCTCCGCCAAATTTTCCCAATTGATATAATTGGCCCGAACATCCGACGTGTCCGGCCCGATGAGCCGCGTGATCTGGTCGGTGGTGAGCGAGTAGCCGAGCTTGAAGCTGTACATGTATTTATAGGTGTATCCGACCTCGACATTGTTCACGATTTCGGGTTTCAACCGGGGATTGCCCTTCTCAAAAGACAGTTCGCTCAACTGGTTGTTGAACGGGTTGAGCACATGATAGTCGGGCCGGTTGATGCGGCGGCTGTAATTGAGGCCCCAGCTTTTCATCGGAGCTTGCTGCCACGTCAGGCCTGCGCTCGGGAACCAGCTCAAATAACCCTGCTCGACCGGGGGCTCTTGCAATTCGGGCAAAAAAGCCTGCAAGTCGCCCGTCGCATCCGTTCGTTCGGCACGCAGCCCGGCGGAATATCCCCAACTTGGGTTGATGGCCCCGGCATAGCTCGCGTAGCCCGCATAAACTTTTTCGTCGTAGTCAAAAAGGTTGGATTGGCGGTCGTCGCGGACGTTCACGCCATTGATTTCATCATAAACAAGGAAGTCGTTTTCAGACCGAACTTGGCTGACCTTCGAGCCAAAACCGAGCGTCCCGCCCAATAGTTTTTGTTCCCAATCCGCCTTTGCCGTTGCAATCTGGATATCCGTCGGCGTGGTGAAAGCATTGACAAACCCGCGCAAAAAGGTCCCGTCCGGGCGGTAATAATCGTTCGTCTGGCGGCGGTCGTTGGTGTTGTTATAAATGCCGAGGTCAAAATCGATGTTCAGCGAACGGCCTTTCGCGTCGTCAAAACGGTAGTTGGCGTTCGCCGTTTTGGCCGCCCGGTCGCTCAACGTATGGGTATCCGCGAACAAGGTGCTGTCCAGTTTTTCGGGCGTGGCAGCGGGCGCGATCTTGATGATGTTGATGTTCGTGCCGTCCTGTTTTTGGAGGCCGCCGCCGACCAAAAAGCCGATCGTGTGTTTTTTGTTGATAAAAAAATCGGTGCCGAGCCGGAAATCCGAGTTCTTGAAATCGTTCATCGGCCGGACCGTTTCGCCGAGGAAAATGTCGTTTTGGATGCTCTCAAAATCCATGTCCATGTATCCGATGCGGTCGCCGAGGCCGCCGTTGGCGAAAATATTGACCTTTTTGTTGCGGTAATTTCCGCTGCCGTTGAGGTTGGCGCGGTGCTTTTGGCCCTGGCTGAAAGTGCCGCTGACGGAGCCGTTTGCGCCCATGTTCATGTCCTTTTTCAACCGGATATCGATGATGCCCGCGTTGCCCTGCGCCTCGTATTTCGCGCCCGGCGTGGTGATGATGTCGATGCGGTCGATCTGGTCGGCGGGGATGTTTTGGAGGTAATTGCTCAAATCCGCGCCCGCCAAAGGGACGCGCTTGCCGTCTACATAAACAAGCACGCCCGAGCGGCCCAAAACCGTGATGTTCTCGTTGTTATCGACCATGACGGCGGGGGCCTTTCGCAACAAGTTCATGGCATCCGAGCCGGTGCTGTTGATGGTCCCCTGCACATTGAAAACTGTCCGGTCGGCCCGCACTTCGAGCATCGGGCGAAAGGCGGTCACGGTCACTTCTTGCAGCTCTTTTCCAGCCGGGGCGAAGGTCAAAATGCCCAAATCCAACTGCTGCCCATCGGCGAGCGCGATGTCTTTTTTTAAAAAATCGGGCAGCCCGACAAACGAGCTTTTGATGAAAAACCGACCCGGTTTGATGTTTTTTAAATGGAAAATGCCCGATTCGCTGCTCGCCTCGACCTTCACGAACGAGCTATCGGCGGTATCAAAAAGCGCGACATTGGCGAACATGACGGCCTTGCCCTCCGCATCCTGCAACTGCCCGCGCAGCGAACCGGATTGGCCGATCAAGGCAAAAGTTAAAAGGGAAAAGGCAAAAGTGAGGGATTGCCGAAAGGCAGAAATAGGTGAGATTGACTTCATTTAGGCGCAAATATTTGTTTTAAAATAGGCCACAAATGAATGGGCGCAGATTTTTTAAAACAAATATTTTCGATGAAAGTGGGGTTTTGCGGCCCTAAACCATTTGGGGAAACGGGCGAAAATGGGCGATGGGGAAATGAAGGATGGACGAAAAGCGCATCGTCAAAAAAGTCGTCCTTTTTATGCCCACAAAAATCGGGATGTGCGCGGGCCGCAGCGTCGATTTCAAATCCGTCGCAGGAAACGGCGAGGTTTTTATGGTCAAAAACAAGGTGCCGAAAAATGCTTTTTGGCCGGATATGTTCGACGTGGGACGGGTGGAGGAAGGTCGGCGGTTGGTCTTTTTGGCGTTTTTTGGGGATAGACTGCTGGCAATAGACGCACAAATGTTGTTGCTCTTCGAGCAAATGTTGGTGCAGGACGAGCTTTGGGCCAGCTTCCACTTTTTTCCAGTTCTGCGGCTTTTTGATGGCAATATAGTCATCAAAAAGGGCACAAGGGTTGGTTTTTGGAACAAACTTCATGCGACGGCGACGGGTTCGAGTGTGGCTTTTTTACGGCGCAAAACCAAAAGTTGATGCTCGGTGCGCATGATGAAGGGGTCTTGACGGCCAAGTTGGTTTGTCAATTTTTCGACCAGATTTTCAGCTTCCCTTGAATCGAAATTTTCAAAGTTGAGGAGTTCGGATAGCCTGTCGATTTCCCACTGTGTTTCGTAGTCGCGGAGCGTTTTCACCTGCATCACCTCTTGCAAAATCCGGTTCGGCTCGACGCCAAGCGTGTGCTTTCCTGCCGTGCCCATGTTGATGGCCCGGATTTTCTTTTTGCCGCCCTCGCCCTCCTCGACATTCAGCACAAAAAGGCATTCCGGCGGCACGGAGGCCATGATATGCGGCGAGTGCGTGGCCATGAAAACTTGGTTGTTCGTGCCGATTTGTTGGTAGAGTTGCGCGATTTTTTGTTGCCACGCGGGGTGGAGGGCGGCTTCGGGTTCGTCGATTAAAAGTATACCGTTTTCGAGATGCAATTGTGATAGGTAGATTGCTCGAAAATAGAGATTTTGTTCGCCGTGCGAAAGCTGTTCAAAATAAATGCGGCGACCGTTTGCACTTTGAAAAACCAATTCATCACTTTTAAAATCAATCAAATTCGTGTTGAGTCCAAGACCGTTCAAACTTGAATTTACTTTTTTTATCTCTAATTCGATTAGGTTTTTAGGTGGTTGGTTTAAGTTTTTAAAGATTTCGTCTCTAATCGATTTTAAAAGATTCTCTTTCATCAAGTCCTTATGGACATTTAAGCCAAGCACCAAAACATGAGAATCGTCCAATTTGAAAACTTCTTTTACTGGGAGATAAATTGCTGGCACAAGCCCAAATTGATTCATCGAAAAACCACGCAAATAATCTACGCCAGTCTGATTTTGGCCAAAATTTGCAGACAAAATTGGGCCGGGGTAATTTTTGCCATGGATTGACGCTCTTTTATAATCCGCCTCTTCTATTTCGAATTTGATATGAATATCAAAATCATATGGTCGGATTCCGAAAAAATTCAATGAAAGAATATCTTTAATCACCTCCAAAACCGTCGTCTTCCCACACCCGTTCACCCCCGCCAAAACCACGGTGTCCAGCGTCTTCCCATCGCGGTCGGTAAAGTCGAATTCGATATCGTCGAACACTTTATAATTCTTGATGTGGAGCTTTCTGATTTTCATAAAATTGCTTTTTGAAACGGGGATTTCCTTTTTTTGGGTCAAATATATCGCAAAAGGCGAAACCTTGCTTTGCCCGCCTTTTTCAGATAAACCGAAAAAACCCGCGCTTAAATCTATTTTTGCCCAACCCGAATCCCGAAACACAAAACTCGAAACTCACTATGTGGCAACGCCTCCGCCATTTCGGCATCGAAATTTATTGTTTCCTCACCGCCCCGCTCGTCGTCAAAAATTGCCTCGGCATGATGGGGGTGTTTTTCGGCTTTTTCGCGCTCACTTTTTGGTGGCTCGGCTGTTTTACGCACCACGGCGAGCGCATCGAGGTGCCGAGCTATGACAAAACGACCTTCCGCGAGGCCGAGCGCAAGGCCGAGAACAACGGTTTCCGCGTCGCTGTGAGCGATTCCGTTTATCGCGTCGGTGTGCCGATGGGCATGGTCGTTCAGCAAAGCCCGACGCCCGGCAGTCGCGTCAAGGAGAACCGCACCATTTATTTGACGGTGACGAAAAACAACCCCGATGTCGTCAAACTGCCCGACCTCAGCGGCACGGACGACTATGACCAGTACGCCAAAAAACTCTCCCGCCTCGACCTCCGCCCGCGCATCCTCGCCCGTGTTTCCAATGAAAAGTTGGAGCCGAACACCATTTTGGAGGTCGTCGTGAAAGGCGACACCATCACCGAAAAGCTGCGCAAGGATTTTTATGTCGATAAAGGCTCGGTCATCGACCTCATCGTGAGCCAAAAGGAACTGACCACCGTCGGCGTTCCCGACCTCGTTTGCCACACGTTCGACGAGGCGAAATTCCTGATCTCCGCCAACAGCCTGGCCGTCGGTTCGGTCATCGCCGGGGCCGACGTGACTGACCGCGAAACGGCATGGGTCTGGCGGCAAAGCCCGCGTTTTGACCCGAACAGCATCATCAAAGTGGGCCAACAAATGGACCTTTATCTCGTTCAGGCCCGGCCAAAAGGTTGCGCAGGGGATGAGGCACCGGCCTCGACGGACGAAAATTGATGGGCCGTTTTGGGTACTTTATTGCGGTAACAGTGCAGGTTTTACAACAAAAAATCAAGATAGTTTTCGCGGTTCACCGTCTGAAAAGTTGCGCCCGGATAGGTTTCGAGCCAAGACTGTGGGGCGCGGGCCGTTTTTTTTGAAAATTTGAACTCAAAGCCGTCCAGTCTGCCGTCCCGCGATTCGACATAATCGAGCTCTGCGCCCGTGTAGGTCCTCCAAAAATACCGGTTCGCACCCTCGCGCCGATAGTTTTGGGTCTTTATCCGTTCAACGAGCAGGAAATTTTCCCAAAGTTGCCCGTCATCGCGCCGCGAATGGAGCGGTTGGAAATTTTCGATGATGGCATTGCGGATGCCGAGGTCGTAAAAAAAGACCTTGTCCTTTTGCACGATCTCCTTCCGAAGGTTGCGGCTGAACGACGAGAGCCGGAACACGACGAAGGTCTTTTCCAAAAGGTCGATGTAATTGACCACCGTTTCCTTCGAGATCTGGAGCGAATTGGCCAGTTCGTTGAGCGAGACCTCCGAGCCGATCTGGAAGGCGAGCGATTTGGCAAGGTCGCGGAGTTTTGATGCATACTTGATGCCGCCAAGTTCGAGGACATCCTTGAAAAGGTACGAACGGGTCAGTTCCTGTAGGTATTCGACCCTTTCGGCGCGGTTTTTCCGCACAATCGACTCCGGGTATCCCCCGAAGATCAAAAAATCCTCCAATCGCTGGTCAAGTTCAAACCGATTGACCGAACCGGCCAGTTCGCAGAGCCCGATGGGCATCAGGTTGAACGTCCATGCCCGGCCGGTCAAGGGCTCCTGTACCTTGTTGGCCAGCTCGAAGGAGGAACTGCCGGTCGTGATGACCTTCAAACCGGGGAACTGGTCGTGCAAGATCTTGAGGTTGATCCCAATGTCGGGGATTCGCTGTGCCTCATCGATGAAGAGCAGGTCATAGCCGTGGACAAGTTCGCCCAGTTTTTTTTCGCTCCGGCTCGAAAGGACGGCGGCGAGGTCGGTGCTGTCGCCGTTCACCTCCAATATTCGCCCTTCGAAACCGCCGAGGACCTGCCGCGCCAGCGTCGTTTTACCCACATGCCGAGGGCCGTAAACGATGATCACCTTACTGTCCTCGCGCAGTTTTTGGGCTATGGTTTCCGTGAAAAGTCGATGGATCATATCGGGCTTGGTTTGAACAAAAATAGCTTCCGGGTGCAAAAATAGTTACTGTCCTATATTTTACCCGCCAAATTCGCGCGAATTTGGAGACTAGACCCTCCAAATTCGCGCAAATTTGGAGGGTTGTTCCAGAACCACCTCATTTACCCCCCAAAAAGCCGCGCCACATAAAACGCCGCCGCCGCCGCCGCCACCCCGATCGCCATTACCCGCAATGCC
>JANOQP010000117.1:0-1595 GCA_031414895.1 Saprospirales bacterium | reverse complement strand
AGCCTTGACCAGCTGGCCATTTCAAATTCGCTCAAAAATGCACAGATCAACCACGGAATCGACGATTTTCAGCTCGCGCAAGAGGATTTGGAAGTTCAAGAGACCTATTTTCAGAGCCAAACCTCGACCGTCCTCATGATCGACGTGTCGCACTCGATGATATTATATGGAGAGGACCGGATCACGCCCGCCAAAAAAGTGGCCATGGCACTCGCCGAGTTCATCACGACGCGCTACCCGAAGGACACGATCGACATCCTCGCGTTCGGCGACGACGCTTGGCCGATCGAGATCAAGGACATCCCCTATTTGCAGGTCGGGCCGTTCCACACGAACACGGTGGCCGGGCTGCAACTGGCCATGGACCTCCTCCGCCGCCGCCGAAACCCGAACAAACAGATCTTCATGATCACCGACGGCAAGCCGACCTGCATCAAAAAAGGCAACAAATACTATAAAAACAGTTGGGGCATCGACCGCCAGATCATCAACCGCTGCCTCAATTTGGCGACGCAATGCCGCAAACTTGACATCCCGGTCACCACTTTTATGATTGCCCGCGACGAATACCTCGTCCGTTTTGTGGAAGCATTCACGGCAGCGAACAACGGGAAGGCCTTTTACTCGAACCTCGAAGGTTTGGGCAGTTTTGTTTTTGACGGCTACAAAAAGGGGAAAAGGAAAAAGGGGCCCTAAAATTTCGCCCCGCCCCGAAAGATGGCCAAAACCCAAAACTGCCGCACGGACTTTGTTGCCCTTGCGCGGAAAATTTCCCTTTCTTTGCCCCGGTTTTTATCTATAAAAGTAAAACAACTATGCAGTTTTTCAAAAAAACGACCCTCGGCCTCTTGCTCCTTTTGGCCGTGACGATGACCGGTTGCCTCAATATTTTCGAGGAGATCACGGTCAAAAAATCGGGCGGCGGCCACTATAAAATGGCGGTCGATATGAGCCAGATGAAACAGATGATGGAGATGTTGAAGGGCATGAACACCGATTCCGCAGCCACCCCGGACATGGGCGGCATGGACCAATTGGACCAAATGGGGACGGCCTTCACCGCCCTGGCCGACGTTTTGAAGGGCGTGCGCGGCCTGAAAAACACGGTCGCGATCAACGACACGGCCAGTTTTGTCTTCGGATACGAGTTCGATTTTGACGATATCGAGGCCCTCAACCGCGCCGTCAAAAAAATTGCTGAACAGGGCGAGGGCGGAAAATCGGTGCCGGACGCACTTTTTTCGTTCAAAAAAGGCAAGTTCGAGCGCATCGATGCCAGCGGCGGCATGGTCGAGGAAATGAAAAAGGCCATGGGCGCGGGCGCGGGCGACGAGGGCATGGAGCAAGCCAAAATGCTCTTCGCCGACATGACCGCGACCACGACCTATCATTTCCCGGACCAAAAAGTGTCGAAACAAAGCCACGCCTCCGGCAAAATTTCCGGCGACGGCCATTCGATCACCATCGAGGTCAAGCCGTTCGCCGATGGCGCAGATTTGAAAAAAATGGGCTCCGGGCTGAAGGCAAAAGTGAAATAATCACGGCGGACGGCGGACGGCCAACGGCGGACGGCAGACGATTTCTAAAACCGTTGG
>JANOQP010000116.1:0-8545 GCA_031414895.1 Saprospirales bacterium | reverse complement strand
CTTTGGGCGGCGGAAACCATGCCTACTATTATCAAGTGGGCAATATCAACAATGGAATGGTTGATTACAATAAGCTCAACAATGAAACGGCCACGGTTTCCTTTGCGCTATTGAGCCCGACCGCTTTCAGCACGAAAATCGAGGAAGGAATGGAAAGCACGGACAATGAGGCCCTCCCAGTAAACACCATCAGCGATGGTAGTGCAGCTGGCCTTGTTTTTACCATCGACAAAAGTTTTTTCTCGTTTTTGACAACACCCCCGACCAAGCCAGCGGGCGGTTTTGCCGCTTCCGACAAATCGCTTTGCGTCTATCTTTGGGCCATTCCCGCTGGCGACGAGGCCGGTATTGTTTGGGACAAAATCGACTTGTCCAATGCCCTGGGCAGCAAGCTCTTCTTTGATCGCGCATATCGCCAATACACGGCCGGTTCGCCCGAGCAGGACCAATTGTTGGTCGAGGCCTCCACGGATTGTGGCGCCAATTGGACAACACTTTGGGACAAAAAGGGCAACGACCTGAAAACCGCAGCGGCCAGCACGACCAATTTCTGCCCACAAACTGTTGCCCAATGGAGAAAGGATTCCGTTGATTTGGCCAGCGTCGTCGGACAATCGGAAGTTGTCATCCGCTTCCGGGTTGTTTCTGATTTCGGCAACAACCTTTTCCTTGACAATATCAACGTGGTCAACCAAACCGTTGCCGTCAATGACCCTGTTTTGGAAAAAGCAACCAGCATTTTCCCAAATCCGGCATCCGACGTGGTGAATGTCGAATTGAATTTGCCTGAAGCAATGAATTTGACGGTCAAGATCACCGATGTCGCAGGCCGCGAAATCAGCCGGTTGGCCGACAATGAAGTGGTCAGCGCGGGCAAATCCACCTTCAAGTTTGACCAGTTCAAATCGTCCGGCACTTATTTCGTGACCATTCTTTCTGCAGATGGACAATCCACGAAACGGTTCACGGTCTTGAAATAGGCTGTTTTGATTTTTTGAAAAACGGCAGCGCAATCGGTTTTTGCGCTGCCGTTTTTTTTGTTCAAAAAAATGATATTTACTGACCTAAATATTTCCCCAAAAATTGCCCTGCCAAAATCCCATATTCTTACATTTGCTTGTTGTAAAATTCCTTTCCCGAACAAATAAAATCTTTCTTATGAAAAAAAACTATACCCTTTCCCTCTTGCTCGTCCTCGTCGGCCTATTGAGGCTCGGTGCGCAGAACATCACGGCTACCCAGACCATTTTTGACCTCTCGGTCAAGCCGTCCGACACGGATGCCAACGTCGAGGCCCATGTGACGAACAATTCTTCCAATGAGATCACCCTTTCTTGGACGCGAACCGTCACCTGTATGAGCGACCCTGCTTGGGGGACCTATATCTGTGACCCAAACCTTTGCTATGGCGAACCGACCGGCAACGCCGTCCTCGACATTGTGCTCCAACCGGGTGCGGAGGGGCTTTTTTCGTTCCATATCAATGCCCACGGCGCGACCGGCAATGGCGAGTTCCGGCTCAAAATCTATGAAAAGACCAACCCGGACAACAATGTTGAGCTGGTCATCAAGGCCAACGGGGCGGCTTGTTCCTCCAGCACCGACGAGCCAAGTGTCGCCGATATCAGCATCGCGCCGAACCCGGCCTTCGACCATTTCCGCTTGATCGATGCCGAAACCATCGCCGGGATCAACATGATGACGCTCGATGGCCGCCAACTCTGTCATTTCGAGGCATCGCCCGATCAAACCTATCAAGTTGGCGGCTACCCGACCGGGATTTATATCCTCGCACTTTTGGATCGCAACGGCCGCACGGTGCGGGTGATGCAGTTGAAAAAGCACTAGTTTTGGTTGATTTTTCCCATAAAAAAAGCCTCGACGGGTATCCTGTCGAGGCTTTTTTTTTGGAAAGTTTTGCTCAAATGGCTGTTATCAAGTCTGTGGGGCTTAAACATTTAAGCCGAAACCGCCCCCAAAATGGCTTTTTCCATCCGGGCCAAAACCGCAGAATCGTCCGCCGGGACGAACGTGAGACCCGTCATTTTTTCATAAAGCTCGATGTACCGGTCCGAGATTTCGCGGACAAAACTATCGGGCATCACGGGCATTTCCTGCCCATCCTTTCCCTGAAAACCGTGCGCGATGAGCCACTCCCGCACGAATTCCTTGCTCAATTGCCGTTGCCGCTCGCCCGTTTTTTGCCGCTCGGCATATCCGTCGGCATAAAAATAGCGGCTGCTGTCGGGCGTGTGGATCTCGTCCATCAACAAAATTTGGCCGTCTTTTTTGCCAAACTCGTATTTCGTGTCCACCAAAATGAGGCCCTGTTTGGCGGCCATTTCGGTGCCGCGCTGAAAAAGTGCGCAGGTCAATCGCTCCATTTCGAGATAATCGGCCTCGCTGACAAGGCCCTCGGCCAAAATATCCGCGCGCGAAATATCCGCATCGTGGCCAGCCTCGGCCTTCGTCGTTGGGGTGATGATCGGTTGCGGGAACGGGTCGCTTTCGCGCAAACCGTCGGGCATCTTGACGCCGCAGATCAGGCGTTTCCCCAACGAATATTCCCGCGCCGCGTGGCCGGCGAGGTAGCCCCGGATGACCATTTCGACCCGGATCGGTTCGCAGCGCCAGCCGATGGCCACGTTCGGATCGGGGGTCGAGATGAGCCAGTTTGGGCAGATATCGCTCGTTTTTTCCAAAAAATAGGTCGCAACCTGGTTCAGCACCTGCCCTTTTGACGGGATCGGCTTGGGCAAAACATGGTCGAACGCTGAGATCCGGTCGCTGGCAATCATCACCAATTGCTCGTCGCCGATGCTATAAACGTCGCGGACCTTGCCACGGTAAAAGGCTGTTTGGTTTGGAAATTGAAAATGGGTGGCGGCGATTGGCATGTCTTTTTGAAATTTTTTGGATGAAGATTGGGGCAAATTTCAGGTTTTTTCAACGATCCTTTCGTGGTGGCGCACATGAAATACGACAAAAAACAACATCTCCCGCACCGTGATCTTGCCCAAAAGCGGGTGCGGAACGAGGGTTTCGTCGAGTTCATTTTCCGACCATTTTGAAAAATGGCGGATGAACTCGGCATGTCCCATTTCAAAATCGCGCAACAATGCCACCTTTCGGTCTGCCGGGATCTCGCCGCTCGAAAACGGGTTGTTCGGCATTGCCCGCAATTTCGAATGGTAGCGGGCAAGCGTTTCCTCAAAATTTCGCGCCGGGCGGTTCAATTTCCCAAAACGCCAGCGAAAGACCCATTTGGGCAGCCATTTCAGATATCGGTTGATGGTCTTTACCGAAATAACGAGGTGATCTAGGTGTTGCAGTGGCGACCATTTTCCGGGCGCGGGCGCGGCTGCTGCCCAGTTTGCGGGCTTTGCCAAAAGATTTTTTTCGGAAAAATGGGCGGCAAAACTGCCCGTGTTTTCCAAAAGCCCGGCGGCGATGGATGCTTTGTCGTGGATCATTTCAAAGGTGGTTGCGTGCGAATTCACGGTGAAAAAAAAACGGCTGACCGTCTCCTCGACAGCCAACCGCTCATTTTTGTGCCTGTGGTACCTCCCAGGATCGAACTGGGGACACATGGATTTTCAATCCATTGCTCTACCATCTGAGCTAAGGTACCGACCTTTTGCTTTTGGAAGCGGGGCAAAAGTAGTACCATCCATGAGACAACCAAATCTATATTTGCCAAAATTTTCAAAATAAATGCCCGCACATTTCCTCGCCTCACCCTTTGCGCTTTGGTTGATGGCCGCACTTTACCGCGCTTGGCGCAGCGAGGGCGGTGGCGCAATTTGGGTCGTCCCGCCGCTCGTCGCACTCGTTATTATTTATGTGCTCGCGCCGCAGATCAACTGGTGGTGGTGGAAAAGGAACACGCCCGACCTTTCGGACGGTTTGACAAAATTGCTCGAAAAACATTCGATTTTTTACAAAAACCTCCCGAAAACCGAGCAAAAAGAGTTCCGTGGCCGTGTTTTCATGTTCATGCAGGCGACGAATTTTGTGGCAAAAGCATTCCCAGAGGACGAAGTGCCCGACGATTTGAAGGCCATCATCGCAGCAAATGCGGTGACCGTTTCGGGTCGAAAAGACCAGTTTTTGTTCCCAAAATTTGAACAGGTCGTGGTCTATCCGCAAGCATTCCCAACGCCGAGGTTCCAGGTTTTGCACAGCTCGGAAATTTTCGAGGAAGAAGGCCTCCTCATTTTCAGCGGCGAGCTTTTGATTCGGTCCTTCATGGAGCCGGGGGCCTATTTCAATATCGGATTGTACGAATTTGCCCGCGCCGCGAAAAAAAGCTGGGCAGAAACGACCGTCGCATGGCCCGTTTTTTCGGAAAATGATTGGTCGCGTTTCGAGCAAATTTTGCCCTTTGACAAAAATTTTGTCGAGGCCCAAATCGGCCTGCCGGGCGTTGATTTGACCGCCGTCGCAGCGCACCATTTTTTTCAAAATAGGGAAAAAATGGGCGAGGTTTTTCCGGCGGAAACGGCGGTTTTTGCGAAATTTTTTGAGTAAAACTTGCCCAGCAGATTTAAAATTTTATCCAAAAAAATGAGGATCCTTCTTCTCGGCGGCGGTGGCCGCGAACACGCTTTCGCCTGGAAAATGGCCCAAAGCCCGAACTGCGAACAACTTTTTATCGCCCCCGGCAATGCGGGAACGGCCGCGCATGGCATCAATATGGTGTTCCAAACCGTTGATTTTCAGGCGATTAAGTCATTTTGCTTAAAGGAAAAAATCGACATGGTCGTCGTCGGGCCGGAAGAGCCGCTCGTGCGTGGCATCGTCGATTTTTTTCAAAACGACCCGGATTTAAAACAGGTCGCAATCATCGGCCCGACCGCGCACGGTGCGCAGCTCGAAGGCTCGAAATCGTGGGCGAAGGCTTTTATGAAACGCCACAAAATCCCGACGGCCGGCTATCGCGAGTTCACGGCTGGCGAACTCGAAATGGGCGTAAAGTTTTTGGAAAAACAACCGCTGCCCATCGTTTTGAAGGCCGACGGATTGGCTGCTGGAAAGGGCGTGGTCATCTGCCAATCGAACGCCGAGGCTGTTGCTGAACTGCGCGAGATGCTCGGTGGAAAATTCGGAGCGGCAAGTGCGCGGGTGGTCGTCGAGGAGTTTTTGGCGGGCATCGAGTTTTCCGTTTTCGTGCTGACCGACGGGAAATCGTACAAAATTTTGCCGGAGGCGAAGGATTACAAACGCATCGGCGAGGGCGACACTGGGCCGAACACGGGCGGCATGGGCGCCGTTTCGCCGGTCTCTTTTGCGACCCCCGAAATGATGAAAAAGGTCGAGGAGCGCATCATCAAACCGACCATTCGGGGGCTGAAAAAAGAGCAAATTGGCTATGTCGGCTTCGTTTTCCTCGGCCTCATCGTGGTCGGCGGCGAGCCGTTTGTCATCGAATACAATTGCCGGATGGGCGACCCGGAGACCGAGGCCGTGCTGCCGAGGCTGAAAAACGACCTCGTTGAAATCTTTGAAAAACTCGCCGCCGGGCAGCTTTCAAAAGTAAAAATCAGGCAGGAAAAACGTGCCGCCGCCACCGTGATGTTGGTTTCCGGCGGCTATCCAGGCGATTACAAAAAGGGGAAACCCATCAAAAACCTCGAAAAAATAAAAGGCTCGCTCGTTTTTCACGCCGGCACAAAACAGTCGGGCGACGAAATTTTGACCGACGGCGGCCGCGTGATCGCCGTGACGACCTTGGCGAAGGATTTTCAAAAAGCCGTCGAAAAATCGGTCAGGAACGCGGCGAAGATCAAGTTCGCGGGCCGCTATTTTCGGACAGACATTGGGCAGGATTTGAAAGGATTTTGAGGTCAAATTAGGCAAAGACTTTATTGAGGTTTTAAAATAAAACAGGGTTCTCATTTAGAGGCCTTTCTCAATTGCCACAGGCTTCAGCCTGTGGATTTTAGGGTGGAATGCGGTCTGGCTTTAGCCGAATTTTTGGCTAAAGCCGGCCAATTTGGCCATTTTTATCCGACAGGCTGAAGCCTGTGGTAATTGAAAAAGACCCAAATTTTGGTTCCATAACCCTGTTTATATTTTAAAACCTCAATAAAGTCGCCGCCTAATTATTTACCAATAATCTCCTCAAATCCGCGCCGCCAACCGCCAACCGTCCTCGATCGCGGCTTTTGCATCGAGCTCGAGGGCTTCCCGCGCCCCGCCGATCAGGTGGACGGGCAGCCCGCAATTTTCGAGCGGCGCGACCAATTCGGTCACAGAGTCCTGCCCGGCGCAAATGATTATCGAATCGACGGGCAGGGTTTGCGGCTCGTTTTGCACCAAAATATGCAGCCCGGCATCGTCGATTTTGACGTATTCGACCTCCGAAATTTGCTGCACGCCCTTCGCTTTCAGGGCCAGTCGATGCACCCATCCGGTCGTTTTTCCGAGCGAGCCACCCATTTTTCCCTTCTTTCTTTGCAACATGAAAACCGTGCGCCCAGGCTTTTCTGGCTTCGCCGAAATGAGGCCGCCGCGTTCGGAATAGTTTGGGTCGATGCCCCATTCACGCTGAAAATCGGCGACGGACTGGCCGTTTTCCGTTTTTTCGGAAGTTAAAAAAGTGGCCACATCGAAGCCAATTCCACCAGCACCGATGACCGCGACGGATTGCCCGGCCACTTTTTTTCCGGACAAAAGTTCGTGGTAAAAAATCACTTTCGGGTGTTCGATGCCCTCGATTTTTGGGCGGCGCGGCTGAACGCCAGAGGATAAAATGATTTCGTTAAAAGATTGATTTTCAATTATTTGCGCAGAAAATCGGGTGTTCAAATGAAGTTTCACGCCCGTTTTTTCGAGCATTTTTTTGAAATAACGGAGCGTCTCGCGGAAGTCTTCTTTGCCCGGGATTTCTTTCGCCAAATTAAACTGCCCACCAATCTCGCCGGCCGATTCAAAAAGGTGGACCTCATGCCCGCGCCGCGCCGCCTCGGTCGAAAAGGCCAGCCCGGCCATGCCTCCGCCGACGACGGCGAGTTTTTTTGGGTGATTATTGAGGGGGTGACTTTGAGTCACCCCATCAATTTGCGCTCCCCCGAAATCGAATTCCGCTTCGTGGCACGCCGCCGGATTGACGAGACATGAGGCCGTTTTTCTCGAAAAAGTATGGTCGAGGCAGGCTTGGTTGCAGGCGATGCAAGTGTTGATCTCGTCGGCAAGGCCCGCGAAGGATTTTTTCACAAAATTTGGGTCGGCGAGCATCGGGCGCGCCATCGAGACCATGTCTGCGCAGCCGTCGGCGAGGATTTTTTCGGCCAAATCGGGCGTGTTTATCCGGTTCGTCGTGATGAGCGGGATGCCGACCCTGCCCATCAGCCGTTGCGTCACCCATGCGAAACCGCCACGCGGCACCATCGTGGCGATGGTCGGGATCCGGGCCTCGTGCCAACCGATCCCGGTGTTGATGATGGTGGCCCCGGCGGCCTCGATTCGTTGTGCGAGCTGTTCGACCTCGGCCCAATTGGAGCCTTCTTCCACCAAATCGAGCATCGAAAGGCGATATATAATGATGAAATCCGGGCCGACTGCCTCGCGCGTTTTTTGGACAATTTCGACGGCGATCCGGCTGCGGTTTTCAAAGTTGCCGCCCCATTCATCGGTGCGCTTGTTGGACCGCGCAGCAATGAACTGGTTGATCAAATAGCCCTCGCTGCCCATTATTTCCACGCCGTCGTAGCCAGCTTCGCGGGCCAGCGCGGCTGTTTTTGCAAAATCGGAAATGGTCGCCCGCACGAGCCGCCCCGACATTTCCCACGGTTTGAAAGGCGAGATTGCCGACCGGACGGGCGACGGCGCGACGCAAAGCGGGTGATAACCGTACCGCCCGGCGTGCAAAACTTGGAGGCAAATCTTGCCGCCCTCGGACTGCACAGCTTTGGTGACGATTTGATGGCTTTTGACCTCCGTGCGGTTCGTCAATTTCGCCGCGAAGGGCGTGAGCCAGCCCTGTCGGCTCGGCGCGATGCCGCCCGTGACCATCAAACCGACGCCGCCCCGCGCCCTTTCGGCGTAAAAACGGGCAAGTTTTTCAAAACCGCCCTTTTCTTCTTCCAATCCGGTGTGCATCGAGCCCATCAAAACGCGGTTGGTGAGGGTCGTGAAACCGAGGTCGAGCGGGCGAAAAAGGTGCGGGTACTCCATTTTGCGGGACAATTTTTTTTGGACGAATTAAAAAAAAGTTTTGACGGGGCCTTTGCGGATTAAAAAGTGCGCCTAATTTTGCGGCATCAAACGCACTGGGTCATGGTGTAATGGTAACACAGCAGTTTTTGGTACTGTTTTTCAGGGTTCGAGTCCTTGTGACCCAACTAAAAAGCTTTCCGATGAAAATCGGGAGGCTTTTTTTTATGTCTGAACTGTGATTCTTTTGATTGAAGCTGAATCACAGCAATCATAAAAATCAGTAACTGTTTAGGGCGAGCCTGTACCGGTCGGCGTTCGCCGCCGAGTTTGCACTTCTTTGGAGATTTATCGCCAAATAAACAATCCTGAATCGACGATTTATAAC
>JANOQP010000115.1:0-4354 GCA_031414895.1 Saprospirales bacterium | reverse complement strand
TTCACGCCGTTTCAAACCAAACCTATTTCCCTTTTTATGAAAAAATTCCTGCCCTGCCTGTTTTGGCTTTTCGCCATCGGCAACCTGTCCGCCCAGTTGGGTTTCACCATGAAACAGCAATTGGTGGCCAACCAATCCTTTTTTTCCGGCGTCGCCATCGGGGTCGTCGATATGAACGGCGACGGCCGCGACGACCTCGTCCATTTAAAGGACGGCACGATGCTCCAGATCGAATATCAAAACGGCCCTGGCGAGGCTTTTACCAGTTTTGAGGTCGGCGAAATGAGCAACGAGAGCGCGTGGGCCATGACCATCGGCGACATCGACAACAACGGTTACCCGGACGTGATGACCGGCGGCAGCTACGACGGCGTGCATATCGCCCGTGCAAGTGCCGACGGGACCGCCTACACGATCGAGACCTTTGCGGAAAACGAATTGTTTGTGCAGGCCACCAATTTTTGCGATATCAACGGCGACGGCTGGCTCGACCTTTTTGCTTGCCACGACGACGGGCCCTCGCGCATTTGGGGCAACGACGGCACCGGCAATTTGGAAAACCACGACGATTGGATGCCCCTCGTGGTCCAGGGCGGCGACCCCGAAAACGATTCCGGCAACTACGGCATCTGTTGGACAGACATCGACAACGACAACGATTGGGACCTTTACATCGCGAAATGCCGGCAGGGTGTCAGCGACCCGGCCGATCCGCGCCGCATCAACCTCCTTTATATCAACAACGGCGACGGCACTTTTACCGAGGACGGCCTCGCCCGCAACATGGCCATCGGGGCGCAAAGCTGGACTGCCGATTTTGGCGATATCGACAACGACGGCGACATGGACTGTTTCATCACGAACCATGATGTCAATTCGCAGATCATGGAAAACGACGGGACGGGGCATTTCACCGATATTTCCGCCGCGGCGGGCATGGGCGACATTCCCGGGCTGCCGATTCAAGGCATCCTGCGCGATTTTGACAACGACGGTTTTCTCGATATTATCACGGCTGGCGACGGCGATATCGTGATGAAAAACAACGGCGACAAGACTTTTACTGAAATTCCCGTGGGTTTCGACAATGAGTCGATGGAAAGCTACGCCGTTGGCGACTTCAATTTTGACGGATTTTTGGACGTTTATGGCGGCTACGGTTTTGTTTATACAACGCCATCAAACGTCGAGGACAAAATTTGGGTCAATGAAAAAAACGCCAATAACTGGTTCGGCATCCGCCTCACCGGATCTGTCAGCAACCGCAGCGGCATCCATGCGCGGGTGAAAATTTTCACCCCGCAGGGCATCCAAATCCGGGAAGTTCGCGGCGGCGAAAGCTATGGGATCGTCAATTCGCTTTGCGCAAATTTTGGCCTCGGCACGGCCACGCAAGTCGATTCCGTCTCGGTCGTTTGGCCCAGCGGCATCATTGATATCATCAAAAACCCGGCGATCAACAGCTATCTTTCGCTCACCGAGGGCGGTTGCGTTGTTGCCCCGCAAGTCATTGCGGCAGCCGGGCCGACCGTTTTTTGCACCGGGCAATCCGTCGCGATCAGCGCACCGACCGGGTTCACCTACCTTTGGAACAACGGCGAAACGACCCAATCCATCACCGCAACGGCTGCCGGAAACTATCGCGTCACCCTCACGACGGTCGATGGCTGCAAAACGGTTTCAAACAATATCAAGGTCGTGACCGACCCGGTCCAAATCCCGGTAATCGCCATCGCGGGCGACACGACGTTCTGCAAAGGCGGTTCCGTCACCCTTTCCTCGACCACCGGGAGCGCGTACAATTGGAGCAACGGCGGCATCGACCAGAGCATAACTGTCTCTGAATCAGGCGTTTATCACGTTACGACACAGGGACTTTGTGCGCCGTTCACCTCCGCCGATGTCCATGTTTTGGTGCTGGATGCACCCGTTTCGGTGGTTTTGGGCGATGTTACCTGGCCCAACGGCACGGCCGATTTGACGGCAACGGGCGATGTGCCGCACTGGTTCGATGCTGAAATTGGGGGCAATGAAGTTGCCATCGGCAATGATTTCACCACGCTGCCGCTCTCGACGACGACCCAATTTTGGGTGGAAAACCATACAAACTACCCCGGCGATGCCTTCAAAGCTGGCCCGGTGAACCATGCCGGTGGCCAGTTCGGCTCGGCGACATTCAACGGTGAAACGATCTTTGACGCGCAAACCCCGTTCGTTTTGAAAAGGGCGAAAATCTACACGAACACGCCCGGCATCCGCCACATCATTGTTTTGGATGAAAACGACAACAAGCTCGCCGGCAAATCGGTCGATATCCCCGTCGGAACGAACATCATCGACATCGGCATCGACATCCCCGCGGGCCTCAACCTCCGCCTGATGACCGACCCGGACACAAACCAACTTTACCACAACTCGGTCGGCCCGCGCCTGCGCCGTTCGGATTCGGACATCGAGTTCCCGTACATCGTGCCGGGGATCGTCACCTTGAAAAGCTCCAATTTCGGCACGGACCGGTACTATTATTTCTACGATATGGAGATCGGCACAGCGGACCTGACGTGCATTTCGGGCCGCGTCCCGGTAACTGCGACCGTCGATCCGAACATGGTCGGCACGGACAACCTTTCGGGCGGTGCGACCTGCTCCATTTCCCCGAACCCAACATCGGGCAAGGCCAGTATTTTCCTTGAAATGCCCGCGCCCGGCACCGTTCGTTTTGAAATGACCGATGCCACCGGACGGCTCGTTTTTGTTGAAAAATTGGACGCAATTGGCGGAAAATCAATCATTTATCGCGATTTTGGCCAAGTTGGGAAAGGCATCTTTTTTGTAAAAATGACCACGGCAGCAGGGGCAGTCTCCAAGAAATTGGTGATCGAATGACCCTTCTATTTTTGAAAAAACGCCCGGCATGGATGCTTTTCCGTGCCGGGCGTTTTGTTTTGCGCATAATTTGGTGGTTTAAAAGGTGTTCGTAGTTTTGCCCTACAATTTGAAAAAAAACCATCATTTGGATTGTTCCGTTGGGACTTTTGGGCGGCGCGAGTCGCCCTTTTTTTTTGAAAAATCGAGAAAGCAATGCGAGATTTTATGGAACTGTTGGGCCGCGCCTGTCTTGCGACCATTTTTGTTTTTGAGGCATGGGACACGATCGTGCATTTTGGCACCGCGCGGCAACAAATGCTCGACAACGGATTGACCTGGAAAACCGAGACCCTCCTTTATGGGGCCTGCATTTTTTTGGTGATGGGCAGCGCGATGCTCCTTTTTGGCTACCGGGCCAAGCTCGGCGCAGGGATGTTGCTCGCCTATCTCGTCCCCGTCGTCTTTGTCGTGCACGATTGGTGGGCCCTCGACCGGGGGACGGAGCGGCACACCATGTCCATCATTTTTATGAAGGATTTGGCCGTGATCGGGGGCCTTTTGATGGTGATGGTCAATGGGGCCGGGCGGTTTTCGATCAAAAAATTGTTCGCGACGACCAAAGTGCGGACGTTTTAGAAACTTTCAAAATCATGAAAAACAGACGTGATTTCCTCCAATTTTCGGCCAATGCAGCAGCCGCTTTCTCCATAGGCAAGGCCCTGCCGAAACTCGGTGCCGACCGCCAACTCGACCTCATCCGCAACCTCGGCACGGACAACGACGAGCAACAAAAACCTTAATCAAAAACAACATTAAAAATGCCTGATTTTTCATCGCCCGAAGTTTGGGTTTCCCTATTGACATTGACTTTTTTGGAAATTGTGCTTGGGATAGACAACATCATTTTCCTCTCCATTATTTCCAACCGGTTGCCCGAAAAAGAGCAGCCAAAGGCCCGAAATGTCGGCCTGTTTTTGGCCTTGCTCCTGCGCATCATTTTGCTTTTTGGCATCACTTGGCTGATCGCGATGCAAAAGCCGTGGTTCCATATCGACTTTTTGAGCGTCCACGGCGCGGTCACGGGGCAGGCGGTGATCCTGTTCCTCGGCGGCCTTTTTTTGCTCTATAAAGCGACGGCGGAGATCCACCACAAGCTCGATGGCAACCCCGAGGAGGACGCCGCCAATGTCAAAAAAGGCAGCGGCACCCTGCAAAACGTCATCATCCAGATCGCGCTGATCAATATCGTCTTTTCGTTCGACTCGATCCTGACCGCCGTCGGCCTCACCGACAGCCTGCCGATCATGATCATCGCGGTCGTTTTGAGCATGATCATCATGATGCTTTTCAGCGGCCCGGTCGCCAAATTTGTCAATGACCACCCGACGATCCAGATGCTCGGCATGGCGTTTTTGCTCCTGATCGGCTTTATGTTGATTGCCGAGGCGGCGCATTTGAGCCATTTGACGGAAGGGGCGGTACCAAA
>JANOQP010000114.1:0-2793 GCA_031414895.1 Saprospirales bacterium | reverse complement strand
CGGCCCAAATCATGCCGCCGAGTAGGTGTTTCAGAAAAATATCGTCCGAAAAGGTCTCCGGTCGGTGACCCCAATTGGTATAAAAAACCCGCCCGCCGTCAAATTCTTGGCACCATGAAAGCGGATGAAAATCGCCCATTTTGCCATCGCGGTAGCTTTTTTCGTCCACCAAAACGAGCGGTTTGACAGCATCCTTTTGAAAATTATAGAAGTCGTAAAACTCCTCTTTGAACAAAAAACTGTCCCGCATGAAATCCGTCGCCGGGTGCTTTTTGTCCAAAACGCGCATCATCCCGGTCTGCACATTGTCGCCGGGGTGCGACAGGAAATATCCGCCGACGAGCTGGCCAAACCACGGCCATTTGTGCTCCGTGTCCGCTGCTGCGTGGATGCCGACGAAGCCGCCGCCCGCCTGCACGAACCGCTCGAAAGCGACCTGTTGATCGTTCGTGAGGACATCGCCCGTCGTGTTGAGGAAGACGACGAGGCGGTATTTTTTTAGGTTTTTTTCGTTGAAATTGTCCGAATTTTCGGTCGTGTCCACCAAAAATTCGTTTTTTTTGCCCAAAAGCTGCAACGCCCGCAAACCGTCGGGGATGCTCGAGTGGCGGAACTCGGCGGTTTTTGAAAAGACCAAAACGCGCTGACCGTCGAGCGGGTTTTGGGCGAGGCAACTGGTCTGGAAGATCAAAAAAGCCGAGAAAAGGGGGCCGAAAAAAAGGCGGATGTTCATTGTTTGCGCTGATTTTATTCGGCGAAAAATAGATGAGCGGCGGGTTGTGGCGGTAATTTCGTCGGATTTATTTCGGAGATAAAAGGGGCGAATGCAGCGGGGTTTTACATTCGCCCTAAATCTGAAAAATCATGCGCAAATCGCTCCTTTATACCCTTGCCGGCACGGTCATACTGATTGCCGTCTGGTGGGCCCTCGCCGAAATGCTTTCCAAAAAACAGCCCGTCGTCGGTTATTCAACCAATATCGAGGAGCTGCCCGTGGCAATCCGCGACAGCGTCATCCGGGCGGACGAGGCGAAGATCTCGGCGGCGACGGAGTTCAAAAAAATCTACCCGATCCTCCCGACACCGCTGCAAGTGGTCGAGGCGTTCCCGCGCCTGATTGCCGCGCCGTACAATTTATGGGACAATTTGGGCCGGTCGCTTTGGCTGAATTTGCGCGGCTATTTTTGGGCAATCCTGATTTCGGTGCCACTCGGTTTTTTGCTCGGCCTCATCCCGGCTGTCAAAAGCCTCTTTTCAAAGCACGTTGATGCCCTCCGCTACTTGCCGTTGACCGCGCTCACGGGGCTTTTCATCACTTGGTTCGGCCTCGACGATTCGATGAAGATTGCCTTTTTGGCCTTCGGCATCCTCGTTTATATGTTGCCGGTGGTCGTACAGCGGATTGCGGGGGTCGATGATGTGTACATAAAAACCGTCTATACCCTCGGCGCGACCCGCTGGCAGACCATCAAATCGGTCTATTTGCCCGCTGTTTTGTCGAAATTCATGGATGATGTTCGCGTTTTGACCGCCATTTCGTGGACTTATATCATCATCGCCGAGATGCAAAACAACGTCGGCGGCATCGGCGCACTCGCCTATCAAAGCGGAAAACGGGGAAAAATCGACCAAGTTTTCGCCATTTTGCTCCTCGTCATCATCGTCGGGATCTTGCAGGACCGCATTTTTGCATGGCTAGACAAGCGGCTCTTTCCCTACAAATATTACCCGACGGCAGCGGCAGCGGTCCCGGAATCTCGTTGGGGGATCTTCGCGATGCTCGGCGTTTTGGCCGCGCTGGTCATCCTGCCAATCTTCCTCCCTTCGCTCGGCGACAGTTTGACGACCATCGGTTGGCTCGTAACGGTCGCCTGCCTCGCGCTTATTTTGTTGGGCGAGTTCAAATTTTTCACCCGGAAAACTGTTTAAAAAATGTCCGTACAATTCACCGATACCGCGCTGCCCAACCTCATTGACCTCCAAAACGTGGGCCAATCCTATGACGGGGGCCAAAAATGGATCCTCAAAGACCTCAATTTTTTGGTCGAGGACAAGCCTTCGCAGGGCGAGTTTGTCGTCATCCTTGGCGCGTCCGGCTGCGGGAAAAGCACACTTTTGCGCTATGTCGCAGGGCTGCAAACACCGACCGAGGGCAAGGTTTTTTTGAAGGAAAAACCCATCGCGCAGTCTGGCGTGCGGTCGGGGATGGTCTTTCAGCAATATTCGTCGCTCCCGTGGCTGACTGTTTTGGAGAATGTCGCGCTCGGCCTCGATTTTCAGGGCGTGGACGAAAAAACCCGGCTTCAAAAGGCCCGCGAAATGATCGAACTCGTCGGCCTCAACGGCCATGAGGACAAGTACGCGGTCTATCCGACGCTCTCGGGCGGGCAGTTGCAGCGCGTCGCCATCGCCCGCAGCCTCATGGCCAACCCCGAAATCCTGCTCATGGACGAGCCTTTCGGGGCACTCGACATCAACACGCGGCTGCAAATGCAATCGCTTTTGAACGATATTTGGCAGAAATTCCACCCAACGATTTTGTTCGTGACGCACGATATCGAGGAAGCGGTTTTTCTCGCCGACGAGATCTTGATCATGCGGGCAAACCCCGGCAGTTTTGAATATAAGATCAACGTGGACCTGCCCTTCGACCGGCAGCGGGAACTGAAACGGGAGAACAAGTTCATGGACATCGTGCGAGATGTGGAAGATAAAATGATCCGGGTGGCGGAGATCAGTAAGAAATGACGACCCGTTTTTTTTGTAAAAATACTATGCCTCGTTCTATGGTAC
>JANOQP010000113.1:0-6791 GCA_031414895.1 Saprospirales bacterium | reverse complement strand
CCCATGTCCTCGGCGGCATCCCGGTCTTTCATTCGAAAGAAAAAAAGGGGCTGTTGGAAGGCAAAGACCTTTTAGAGGGCTTCGATTTGAAGACTTGGGTTTTTACCGGCGATTTCCCGAAAGGGCGGAAGTTTTGGCTGGGCATCTATCGGCAAATCCCCGATTGACCATGCGCAGCTACCCGTTCGACCGCCCTGACGACGAAAGTTTGATACTCGTGGAAGCGCAGATAAACGAATCCGCACTGACCCTTGCCCTCGACACGGGCGCGACGCATACCGTGATTGACCTGACCGCATTGCTTTTGGCCGGAATCGAATTTTCGAAAAATGCGCCGACGGCAAAGCTGGAAACGGCAAGCGGAGTGGTTGAGGCCAAGATTTTTGAGGTCGCCGAGTTTGAATGCCTCGGGGTCAAAAGGGAGAATTTTCAGGTTCATTCCTATGATTATCTGGCAAATCAGGTGCTTTCGGATATTGACGGGGTGCTTGGGCTGGATTTTTTCGAGGGATACAAATTTTGCATCGACACAGTGAATCAGGTTGTTTCAATAGAAAAGGTGATTGAAAAATGACCAAACGCAAGCCAAGATTGATTGGGAAACTCTCGAAAGGAGGAAAACCTGAACGGGATTGGTGGGATGAACTCTCGCCGAGGCAAAAGTTCGAGTTGATAAAAGGGGTTCGGGAAACCTATGATGAATCCAAATTGATTCCGCACGAAGAAGTGATGAAGATGTTTGAAAAATATAGGTTGCCAGCACAATCCAGTTGAACCTAAAATTTTTGAAAAACGATACTTGACCGACCGAGGCCCACTGAACCGGAAAGGTTTTTCCTCTTCGAGCATATCGTGCGGCTGGCAAAGGCCCGTGCGCTCAAACTGAAAAATTGAAAGTCATGGAAACTGCCCTTTTGTTCAAACAAATCGACTCCCTGCCGAAGTCCGTCCAGCAACAACTGGCAGACTACATCGCCTTTTTGGTGGAAAAATACGGCGGAAAGGAGGATTCCGATGGGCCTTCCGAGGCCGAGTGGGCAATAATCGATGCCGAAGTCGAGGCGTTCGAGCGCGACCCGAGCTCGGCGGAGGCAGCGGAGGTTGTCTTTGAAAAATTGCGGAACCGACATGGCAACGTTTAGGGTCAAGTTCAACTCCACCGCCCAGCGGGACCTTCGGGAAACAACCCGATGGTATGATGACCAATCGACAGAGGCGGGCGACCGTTTTTTTGATGCGGTGCGTTTGGCGGTTGACAAATTGCAGGTAGACCCTGAACGGTACGCCCGACTTGAAAAACGCCCAGCCTACCGCAAAATGAAAATGGCCAAGTACCCGTACTCGGTCTATTTCAAAACCTACCCGGTGAGCTTGGAGGTTCTGATTGTGAGCATTTTTCACGAAAAGAGAAACCCGCAGACGCTTTTGAGGCGGTTGAAATAGGCCCCAGTTGGTGTGAGTGTGTTGCCAAAGGCTGATGACAGGTACGCCAACAACGGCCAAATATTGATGCCTGCCTCGAATGGAGCCCAAACGATTGTTCGAACTAAACTTTGAAAAATGATACTCGAACTTGAATTGCCCAATTCGATTCATTTTGAAGAAAGTGAATTGAAAATCTCCCTTGCCGCCAAGCTCTACGAGCGTGGCAAAATCACCCTCGGACAGGGCGCGAAAATGGTCGGCCTATCAAAGCGGGCGTTCATCGAGGTTTTGGGGATTTATGGGGTCTCTGTTTTCAGCACCTCAATCGAAGACCTCGAAAACGACATTATTTGTGCATAGAACTATGAAGAAAGCGGTGAATTTGGCTTTGTGGCTATTTTTCAGTTTCCAGTTTTCGACAGCAACGATTGCTCAAACCAGCGCGATTGATTCAGTAAGGAGCATCATGTTCAATCGTGCCTCCACACCGGCAGAAGTGAAAAAAGCAAGGACCGAATTTTTTAGGCTTCAAAATGAAGAAGCTGTGCGAAACCTCGTCATCCTTCCAAGACCGCAGGATTCTTTGTTGAAATATGCGAAATGGCTGGACGGTGCGATTGAAAAACGGGATTCATTTGTTGAAAAACTGGCCATTCTTGCTTTTAGGGACACAATTGCAGACGAAATAGAAAGAGAAGAAGCTGTTAGGTTATTGGCAAAATCCGGTTCGCCAAAAGCATACAAAGCCCTGATTCAAAACTTCGATGTTTGGGTAGGGTATGCCAAAGCTGATGAAAATGCTTTTTGCCGAAAAGCCATTTATTGGTACTTAGACGAATATGCAGGCGGAGATTGGGCTTTGTTCCCTGAAATCATGGAGCTTTTATCCACGAAAAAACAGGAAATTTCAGACCTCTTGCCTTTGACTTTGCTTTTGGATAAAATTGTTCCAGACACCCCTTTTTTGAAGGAATTAATAAATTTATACATTCTAAAAAGTCTGAATGAAGTAAGAGAAGAGAATTTGAAGAATGTATTAAGATTATTCGATGATATGTACAACCATTGAGTTTCAAGTTGAAATTACGACAACTGAAAAGCCAACCAAAAAGTAAATTTAGCTTATTAAAAGCACCATTTCATATGTCTTTTAAAAAGAAAACCAATCGGACCGACCAGGCGTTCGACACCATCACCCTCTCGCTCGCTTCGCCGGAGGACATCCTCGAAAGGAGCTACGGCGAGATTTTGAAGCCGGAGACCATCAACTACCGTTCGTACAAACCGGAGCGAGACGGCCTTTTTTGCGAGCGCATTTTCGGGCCCGTGAAGGACTACGAATGCTATTGCGGCAAGTACAAGCGCATCCGCTACAAGGGCATCGTCTGCGACCGTTGCGGCGTGGAGGTGACCGAGAAAAAGGTGCGCCGCGAGCGCATGGGCCATATCCGGCTCGTGGTGCCGGTGGTGCATATCTGGTTTTTCAAAAGTTTGCCGAACAAAATCGGCTACCTCCTCGGCATGTCCTCCAAGAAATTGGAGAGCATCATCTATTACGAGCGGTACTGCGTCGTGCAGCCGGGCGTGTTGAGCGAGAACGGTTTGAACAAATATGACCTCCTTTCCGAGGAGGAATATTTGGAGGCATTGGAGACCTTGCCGAAGGAAAACCACCAATTGGAGGAGACGCACCCCGACAAGTTCATCGCCAAGATGGGCGCGGAAGTCGTCAAGGACCTCCTCGAACGCCTCGTTTTGGAGGACGTTTCGGCGGAACTCCGCATCGCGGCGGCCACCGAAGGCTCGCAACAGCGCAAACAGGACGCGCTGAAACGCCTCCGTGTCGTCGAGGCGTTCCGCGAAGGTTTGGAGAACCACGACAACAAGCCGGCCCACACGGTCGTCCAATATTTGCCCGTCATCCCGCCCGAACTGCGCCCGTTGGTGCCGTTGGACGGTGGCCGTTTTGCGTCGTCGGATTTGAACGATTTGTACCGCCGCGTCATCATTCGCAACAACCGTTTGAAGCGGCTTTTGGAAATCAAGGCACCGGAGGTCATTTTGCGGAACGAAAAACGGATGCTCCAAGAAGCGGTCGATTCGCTTTTCGACAACTCGCGGAAATCCAACGCCGTCAAGGCCGAGGGTGGCCGTGCGCTGAAATCCCTTTCCGATATCCTGAAAGGCAAACAGGGCCGTTTCCGCCAAAACTTGCTCGGAAAGCGCGTCGATTACTCTGGCCGTTCGGTCATCGTGGTCGGCCCGACGCTGAAATTGCACGAATGCGGCATCCCGAAGGGCATGGCCGCCGAGCTTTTCAAGCCGTTCATCATCCGTAAATTGATTGAGCGCGGCATCGTCAAGACGGTGAAATCCGCCAAAAAACTCGTTGACCGGAAAGACCCAGTCATCTGGGAAATCCTCGAAAACATCCTCAAAGGCCACCCGGTGATGCTCAACCGCGCACCGACGCTGCACCGGCTTTCGATTCAGGCTTTCCAGCCGAAATTGATTGAGGGCAAGGCAATCCAGTTGCACCCGCTCGTCTGCGGCGCGTTCAACGCCGACTTTGACGGCGACCAAATGGCCGTCCACGTCCCGTTGAGCCAAGCCGCGATTTTGGAGGCGCAAGTTTTGATGCTTTCGAGCCACAACATGCTCAACCCGCAGGACGGTTCGCCGATTTCGCTGCCGTCGCAGGACATGGTTTTGGGCCTTTATTATTTGACAAAAGAAAGGAAGAGCGAGGGCAAGCTCGGCGACGACACGTTCGTCATCGGCGAGGGTCGCACTTTTTACGGGCCGGAAGAGGTCACGATTTCCTACAACGAAGGCCAAATCGACCTCCACGCCGCCATCAACTGCCGCGTGAACACGGTCGAGGACGACGGCACGCCGGTGACGAAGCGCATCAAGACGACCGTCGGGCGCATCCTTTTCAACCAAGTCGTGCCGAAAACGGTGCCGTACATCAACGATGTCTTGACCAAAAGGAACTTGAAGGTCATCATCGGCGACATCCTCACCCGCACGAACCAGAAAGTGACTGCCGAGTTTTTGGATGAAATCAAGGATTTGGGCTTCGGCATGGCGTTCAAGGCCGGCCTTTCGTTCAAAATCGGCGACCTCATCACGCCGACCATCCGCCAAAAGGTCATTGATTCCGCGCAGGAAGAAGTGGACGAGGTCATGGACAACTACAACATGGGCGTTATCACGAACAACGAACGCTACAACCAGACCATCGACAAATGGACGTATGCGGACAACCGCATCACCGACCAGTTGATGAAGGAATTGGCCGTCCACCGTCAGGGCTTCAACTCGGTTTATATGATGTTGGACTCCGGTGCGCGTGGCTCGAAACAGCAAATCAAACAGCTCGCCGGGATGCGCGGCCTGATGGCGAAGCCCCGGAAATCGGGCGACACCGGCGGCGCGATTATCGAAAACCCGATTTTGTCCAACTTTTTGCAGGGGCTTTCGGTGCTCGAATACTTCATCTCGACGCACGGTGCGCGGAAAGGTTTGGCCGATACGGCCCTGAAAACGGCAGATGCGGGCTATTTGACCCGTCGTTTGGTGGACGTTTCGCAGGATGTCGTTATCCGCGAAGTGGACTGCGACACGTTGCGCGGCATCGAAACTTCGGCCATCATGGAAGGCGACAAGGTCATCGTTGACCTCGCCGCACGGATTGACGGACGCTATTCGCTGCACGATATTTTGCACCCGGAGACCAATGAAATGTTGGTGAAAGCTGGGGATTATATCGACAAGAACACGTCGAAAAAAATTCAGGCCATCGGCATCGAGGCCGTGACCATCCGCTCGGTCTTGACCTGCGAAACCCGTTTCGGGATTTGCGCGAAATGCTACGGGAAGAACCTCGCCACGGGCCGCAACGGCGAAAACGGCGACGCGGTCGGCATCATCGCCGCACAGTCCATCGGCGAACCGGGGACCCAGCTCACGCTCCGCACCTTCCACACGGGCGGTGTCGCGTCGGTCGGCAAGACGGACAACGAACTGGTCGCGCGTTTCCACGGCAAGCTCGAATTTGACGCAATCACCACGGTCGAAAGCAAGGACGACGACGGCAAGACCATCCGCACCGTCACCTCGCGGACGGGCGAAATCCGGTCGTTGGAGCCAAAAACCGGGCGTTTGCTGCACTCGGCGAACATTCCTTATGGTTGCACGCTCTTCGTGACGGACGGCCAAGAGGTCGACCGCGGCACCATCCTCTGCGAATGGGACCCGTTCAACGCGGTCATCGTCTCCGAGTTCACGGGCATCGCCCAGTACAACGCGGTCGATGAGGGCGTGAACTTCCGCACCCAGCGCGACGACCAGACGGGCTACACCGAGAAAATCATCATCGAGAGCAAGAACAAAAAGCGCATCCCGACCATCTCCATCCTCTCGAAGGACGGCGAGGAGTTCAAAAATTACGGCCTCCCGGTCGGTGCGTACCTTTCGGTGAACGACGGCGAGGCCATCAAGGCCGGCCAGAAAATCGCCAAAATCCCGCGCCAGCTCAACAAAGTGGCGGACATCACGGGCGGCCTGCCGCGCGTGACCGAGCTTTTCGAGGCACGGAGCCCATCGAACCTCGCCATCGTGGCGGAAATCGACGGCGTCATCAAGTTCGGCGGCCTCAAACGCGGCAACCGCGAAGTGGTGCTGACCTCGAAGGACGAAATCCAAATCCGCAAGTACATGGTGCCGCCCGCGAAGCACTTCCTCGTGCAGGACGGCGACTATGTCCGCTCGGGCACACCGCTGACCGACGGGGCGATTTCGGTGAAGGATATTTTGGCCATCAAGGGGCCGTTTGCGGCGCAGTTCCACCTCGTGAACGGCGTGCAGGAGGTCTACCGCTCGCAGGGCATCACCATCAACGACAAGCACATTGAGGTCATCGTCCGCCAGATGATGCGCCGCCTCGAAATCCTCGACCCGGGCGACACGCACTTTTTGGAGGGCGAACCGGTGGACCGCGTCGAGTTCGTGCAGTACAACGACTGGATTTACGACAAGAAATTCGTCACCGAGGGGGGAGAGTCCACCCGCATCAAAGCTGGGCAACTCGTCACGCTGCGCCAAATCCGCGAGGAAAACTCGCTCCTGAAACGCAACGACAAAAAGCTCATCCAATACCGCGAGGCGAACGCCGCGACTGCGACCACGCTCCTCCTCGGTATCACGAAAGCGTCGCTCGGGACGGAAAGCTGGATTTCAGCCGCCTCGTTCCAAGAGACGACGAAGGTGTTGAGCCAAGCCGCCATCCAAGCGAAAAGCGACCACTTGCTCGGCCTGAAAGAGAACGTCATCGTCGGGAAACGGATACCTGCGGGGACCGG
>JANOQP010000112.1:0-11450 GCA_031414895.1 Saprospirales bacterium | reverse complement strand
TTGGCGGCTACTCCTTATTATATCATGTGCACCCGCCGACGCAGATCGTGCAGGTCGGCGAGCCATATTCGGTCGCGCCAAAACTTGTCCACGACAAACAGTTGAAGCACCGCTGCCTCAAAGGTTTTCACATCGAGCCGGGGGGGGATTATTTGCAGTCGCGGCGGCCGGTTTTGGTCAACAATGATTGCAAGATCATCCTTGCTGCCCCGGTTTCCGGCACGGGCGACTATTTTTTCAAAAATGCGGATGCTGACGAGGTCGTTTTTGTCCACGAAGGGACGGGCGTTTTGCGCACTTGTTACGGAAATATCCGGTTTGAATACGGCGATTATCTCGTCATCCCTCGCGGCACGACCTATCAAATTGACTTCGACACGGCGCAAAACCGCCTCCTGATCGTCGAATCGACCAGCCCGATCCAAACGCCGAAAAGGTACCGCAACGAGTTTGGCCAATTGCTCGAGCACAGCCCTTTTTGCGAGCGCGATATCCGCAAGCCAACCGATTTGGAGACGCACGACGAGCAGGGCGATTTCAAGTTTTTCATCAAAAAACAGGACAATATCTATCCATATCATTACCTAAACCACCCGTTTGATGTCGTCGGATGGGATGGATATGTGTTTCCGTACGCGTTTTCGATCCACCAATTTGAGCCGATCACGGGCCGGGTCCACCAGCCGCCGCCTGTCCACCAGACATTTGAGGCCAAGCAATTTGTGATCTGTTCGTTCGTCCCGCGCCTGTTTGACTATCACCCGCTGGCTATTCCTGCGCCCTATAATCACTCAAATATTGACTCGGACGAGGTCCTATATTATGTCGATGGCGATTTTATGTCCCGCAAGCACGTCGAACGCGGCATGATCACGCTGCACCCCGGCGGCATCCCGCACGGCCCGCACCTCGGTTCGGTAGAAAAGAGCATCGGCAAAACAGCGACGCACGAACTGGCGGTGATGATCGACACGTTCAGGCCGCTTTTGATGACCGAATTTGCCGTGCCGTTGGAGGATGGGGAATATTATCGGAGCTGGTTGCCGGAGCGGCCATGAAAATGCCGTCGTGCTATCGAATTTTTTGATTTACGAAATACGATTTACGACGTACGATTTACGATGGGCCGTCGCGCTATCGACCTTTTTTGCTGGAATTTGGGAGCGCAAAAAATCAGAAACCTTACGTCGTAAATCGTATTTCGTAAATCAAAAAAACCAACCATTTTCTATAAAAAAAGCCAGTCCGACCCTAAAATCGAACTGGCTTTTGACTTTTAAGAAGCCCCAATAAACTCAAAGGTCCCCTTTTTTCAACTGCTCCACCGCATAGTCGGCCGCCCGTGCCGTGAAGGCCATATAGGTCAGCGACGGGTTGACGCAGGCCGCAGAGGTCATGAAACCGCCGTCGGTGTTGAAGACATTTGGCGCGGCCCAAACCTGGTTCCATTTGTTGAGGACCGAATTTTTGGGCGAACTGCCCATGCGGATGGTCCCCATTTCGTGAATCCCGAGGCCGAGATTTGCGCCATTGTCGTACGGGTTGATGTTTTTCGCGCCCGATGCTTCGAGCATATCGACGGCATCCTGCTTCATGTCCTTGCGCATAAGCATCTCGTTTTCGCCCACTTCGGCATCAAAAACGACAAGCGGTTGGCCCCATTTGTCCTTTTGGGTGGGGTGGAGGTACATCCGGTTCTTGTGATAAGGGAGCGTTTCGCCGAAGCCGAGGAGGTTCATGTCCCACGCGCCCGGTTTGGTGAGCGATTCCTTGAACTCGGCGCCGAAACCCTCCATGCCGGTGCCGCGGCCCCATCCGTTGCGGCCCGCGCCGCCCTGATAGCCGAAGCCGCGGAGGTAACCGTTGCCTTTTTCGCCAAAATTGCGGTAGCGCGGCACATAGATGCCGTTTGGCCGACGCCCGTAGATGTAATAATCGTCAAAGCCCGGCATCTGGCCGTTCGCCCCGACATGGAAATGGTGGTCCATGATATTGTGGCCAAGCTCGCCCGATTCGTCGAGGCCGTTGGGCATATTGGCCGTTTTTGTCTGCATCAAAATGGAGGTCGATGGGACTGCCGATGCGTTTAAAAAGATGATTTTGGCAAAAAACTCGTGCGTCTTTCCCGTCTGCTCGTCGATGACGTTCACGCCGCGCGCGACCCTTTTTTTCTCATCATAAATGAGCGAGGTCACGGTGCTCCAGGGTCGGAGGGTCATGTTGCCCGTCCGCGAGGCCGCAACAAGGGTGGCCGAATTGCTGCTGAAATACGCGCCGAACGGACAGCCGCGCGAGCACATATTTCGGTATTGGCACGATGCCCGGCCGAGTCGGGTCTGCTCCTCGGTCGGTTGGGTGAGGTGTGCGGCGCGGCCGATGATGAGCTTGCGGGCGGCCCATTTTGCCTCGATGGCCTTTTTTGCGGCCTTTTCGACGATGGTCAAATCCATCGGCGGCTGGAACTCGGAGTCCGGCAATTGCGGCAGCCCCTCCATCGAACCGCTGATCCCCGCGAAGATCTCGACATACGAGTACCATTTTTTGATGTCGTCATAACCAACGGGCCACGGCGTTGCGATGCCCTCGACCTCGTTCGCCTTAAAATCGGTCTCCGAAAACCGATAGCTCTGTTTGCCCCACATGATCGAGCGGCCGCCCGTGTGGTAGCCGCGCATCCAATCGAACCGCTTGTCCTCGACATACGGGTGCTCGATATCGCTGACGAACATATTGGCGGTGTCCTCGTTGGTCGTGTAGCCGGTCCGGTTTTGGACGGGCTGGTTTTTGCGGATCTCGTTGGTCACGCCGCCCCGGTGCGGGAGGTCCCAGGGACGTTTCATCGCGTTTTCGTAGCCCGTGACGTGGGGCATATCGCGGCCGCGTTCAAGGACCAGGACTTTTAGCCCCTTTTGGGTCAATTCCTTTGCGGCCCAACCACCGCTTATGCCCGAGCCGACGACGATGGCATCGTAACTGTTCTGCTCGTTATTATTTAGGTTGAAATTCATGTTCTTTATTTTTGATCAAAATGAAAAAGGGGAATTGGGCGGAAGCCTAAAAGCAACCCGTATTCCGCAACAAGCAATCAAGTGGCCCAAACCCGTGTCTCGGCCGTCACCGGGGCGGCCCCGTCCCACCTTCCGGGGTTCATGATATAATTGGCCGCCTGCTGCCCGCCGACCTCGGACGTGAAAAACCCGGTCAGGCATAGGCTTTTGAGCAAAAACCAAAAAATCTGCGGCTCGCCCGTTTTTTTGGCAATATGCCGCCGCTTTTTTTCAGCCAAGGCATCGGCCTCCGTTTTTTTCAAAACCGAGGTCATTTGTTCGGCAGTCAATTTTAAAAAAGGCAGTTTATGCGCAGCCACCGCGTCCGTTTCGACCGTCGCGAGGCCCGCAATAAAGGCCGTGATGTCCGCCGGGGTGTAACAATCTTGGAGCATCAGCTCGATGAAAGGGCCCACTTTCGCGTCTGTCGCGCCGGGTGTCGAGGTCTTCGGGAGGATTGTCTCGGCGAGCGCGACGACGAGTTTTCGTTGTTTTTTGTTGAAAACCTTGACTTTTGAATAGTCAAGTTGGTCGGAGTAGGCCCAATCGCCATTGTCGGCCATGAGCGCGGAAGGCAAAACGACCGCACCGCCCGCAAGTAGGCCGATGCGTTTCAAAAGTTCACGTCTGTGCATCATTTTATTTATCAAATTTTATTGGGGCGAAATTGGAAAACTGCCGTTGATAGTTGTGCTTTTTTTTAAAAAAAAGGGCAAGTTTTCGTTGGCATTTGTCGCCCGTTTTTGTGGAATGTTTTTTTGATTTGCCATATCGATAACGCCGAAAAAGCCTGCCGGGCGAATTTCCATCGGCCTCCCGCAGTTTCGGGCAGCGGTTCAAACGGGGCTGTCAAGTTAGTTTTGCCAAAAATTCAACCTAAATCGCATGACCAATTTCCCGCTCCGGCACTTTTTGTTTTTGCTGTTTGCCCTTTCCCTCCAAAAAACCGTGGCGCAATCCTGCCCGTTGCCAATTGGCTCGCCGACGACGGAAATGGTCGACAGGATGCAGATTTTGACGGGCCAAAACGCCCCCGTGCAGACCGATGTCCGCCCTTTTTTGCGGAAAAATGCCGTCCAATTGGCGACGGTTTTTGACACAACGGCCCATCAATTTTTGCTGGCAGCCGAGCTGCGCGACATCCAATTTATCCGAAATGACAACAACGAGCACCTCGCCGCAATCGAGCTGCCGAACACGCTTTTGGGCAAAAATCAGCGGCAACTTATTGAAAACCAACAACTTGCGACACCGCCGCTGGCCAGCAAATTTTCCGTTTTTCGAAAAATAAGGCAAAAACCGCTGCTCAAATATTTCTACCAAACGCCCGCCAATTTTTTTGAGGTCAACTCAAAATATTTCCGCCTGCGGGCAAACCCGATCATCAATTTTGAACTTGGAAAAACCGGGAGCGACGACCCGCAAACGGTTTTCATGAACCGCCGGGGCATCGAGGTGCGCGGCGATGTGGACGACCGCATTTTTTTCACGACCAACCTCGTCGAGACGCAGGCCGGGCTGCCCGGATTTGCCGATGCCCGGTTTGCCCGCGAGCATATTTTACCCGGCTCGAATCTCGTGAAGCCTTATGACAGCCGCATTTTCAACGTGAAAAACGGCTACGATTTCAACCAATCCGATGCGCGGATCGGCTTTCATGCGACGCACCATATCGGGGTCGAGTTCGGCCGCGCCACCCATTTTATCGGCAACGGATATCGCTCGCTGTTGCTCTCGGATTTTGCCGCGCCCTTTCTTTATTTGAAGTTCAACACGAAAGTTTGGCGGCTGCATTACCAAAATTTGTTCGCCGAACTGGTCCCGGAGATTTTGGACGGCGACCAATTGTTGCCCAAAAAATACCTCGCCGCCCATTATTTGAGCCTCAATTTGACCAAAAATTGGACGGTCGGCCTGTTCGAGGCGGTCGTTTTGCACCGAACCAACCATTTTGAGCTCAATTATTTGAACCCGGTCATTTTTTACCGGACGGTCGAAGGGGGCATCGGCAGCCCCGACAATGCACTTTTGGGGCTCAATTCGCGGCTCAATATCGCGCGGCGCGGCCAAATTTATGGGCAAATCCTGCTCGACGAGTTTAATTTCAAGTATGCCGTTTTGCCCAAAAAAGGAGAAAAAGGTTGGTGGGCCAACAAGTTCGGCGGCCAGATCGGCGCGAAATACCTCAACGCGCTCGGCATCGACCACCTCGATCTGCAGGCCGAACTGAACCTCGTCCGTCCGTACACCTACGCGCACGACGACAGCGTGAACACGAGCTACGCGAACTACGGCATCCCGCTCGCGCACCCGTTGACGGCCAATTTTCGGGAGGTGATGTTGCGGGCAAAATGGGCGCCGGCGGGTCGTTTTTCGTTCGAGTCAAAGGTTTTTCTCATCAAAAACGGCGATGACCCGGTGGGGCAAAATTTTGGGAACAATGTCCAGTTGAACTATCGGGTCATCCCGAACGAGTTTGGCAATTTCATCGGGCAGGGCATCGGCTCGGATATTTTGCTGTGCAATTTTGACATGAATTTCGCGCTTTTTCACAACGGTTTTCTCGATTTTCGGGCGGGCTATCGGCGCAAAAAGAGCGATGAGGCCAGTTTGTCGCGCTCCGAATTTTGGTTCGGCACCGGCTTCAGGATGAACATCGGGGCGTGGAAAAGCGAGTTTTAGGCCGCAAAATTCATCGCCCATCAGATCCCCAAATCCGCGCCCGGTCAATCGGTCGCGGATTTTTTTGGCCGGCCGTAACCTTTCGGCCATTCGGGCGGTCTCATTTTCGTCCCCGGTTTTGAAAAAGGGGACTTCGTGCAACCCATCAAAAAACCGCTGGTCATTTTAAGGGACCGCCGAAAGCCACCCTGATTTGCCCGCGCCCAACTTTCCGGGCAAGATTTTCCAACCAACTTTATCCGCATTTCGTGGACGAAAAATAGCCGTTCGTCGGAAAGTGCCCATGTCAGGTAGTTTGTAAAACATAGAACCAGTTTAAGCCATTATCTTTGCATCACCAATTTGCGGAAAATATTAACCGCAAAAACACCTTAAATTTTCTTTTGAGTTATGAAATCACCGACGGGCAATATTCCCGAAATCACGATCACTGCGAAAATGCAGAAAGCCTGATTTTTTTGACCAAACCAAATTTATTTTCAACATGAGAACAATCCTAACGACTGCCCTCGCTTGCGTTTTTGCCCAATATTTGGCCGCGCAAGCCGCCATTTCCGGCACCGTTCGCGATGAAAATTGGGAGCCGCTGCCCTTCGTGGCCGTCCAGCTGCTCGATGCCGCGACAAAAAAAACAATCAAAACAGCAACGACGGACGGCTATGGCCAATTCGTCATTGACGCGCCCGCCGTCGGCGAATATTTCATCAGTGCAAATTTTGCCGCCCTCGGCGCCGTCCGTTCCAAAAAAATGGCGGTCTGTGGGCAGCCGGTCGAGATGCCCGATTTGCAGTTTTGCAGAAATTCGGCTGGCGCGAAAAGGTCTGCCGCCACCGAGTTGCCTGGCGAAAAAGCCGCTGCCGCTGCGGATTTTTTGGCAAAAAATTGACCGGGAACGATTGAGGGGATGACTTTAAGTCATCCCCTCAATTTGGGAAAATAGCAACTTGATTTGGTGGGCCCGGCCGATGGCGGCTGGGCCTTTTTTGTCAATCGACCAGCAAGACCAGCCCCTTCAAATAGCTCCCCTCCGGGTGAAAAATGCTCACCGGGTGGTCGCCGCCCTGCGAAAGGTGCTTCAAAACGCGCACGGGCCGCCCCGCATCCATCGCAGCCGCCATGATCGCGCCGTAAAAAAGCTCCCGATCAACGACCTGCGAACAGGAAAAAGTGAAGATCACGCCGCCCGGCGCGACCTTTCGGATGGCCGCTTCGTTGAGCCGACGGTATCCTTGGATGGCGTTGTGGCGTTTGTCGAGGCTTTTTGCAAACGCTGGCGGGTCCACGACGACGACCTCGTAATTGGTTTCCGTTTTGCGCAAAAAATCGAGGGCATCGGCGCAAAAACCCGCATGCTGGCCCTCGAACGGGCAGTTCATTTCCACGTTTTTTTCCAGCAAATCCATCGCTTTTTGCGAAATATCGACCGAATCGACCCGCGCCGCTCCTGCTTTGAGCGCGTAAATCGAGAAGCCGCCCGTGTAGCAAAATGCGTTCAAAACGGTCTTGTTTTTCACAAAATCGGCCAACAATCGACGGTTGTCGCGCTGGTCGAGGAAGAATCCGGTCTTTTGGCCGCCCGCCCAATCGATCTCGAATTTGTGGCCGTTCTCGTTGACGACGGCAGCCGCGCCGCTTTCTTTTTTGGGCGCGATCAGGTAGCTGTTTTTCACGCCTTTCGCGAAAGTTGGGGGCAAACTTTCCGCGCTCTTGTCAAAAACGAAATCCAGTTTTTTCCCAAAAACCGCGCATAAAGCATTGGCAATCAACAAGTTCTGCCGGAACATCCCAATCGAGTGGCATTGCACGACCGCCGTTTTTCCATAAATATCGACAATCAGGCCGGGCAGACCGTCGCCCTCTGCATGGACGAGCCGGAAACAATTTGTCCGTTTTTCATCGTCCAAAAGGCCGAGTGCGCGTCGGGCATCGAGTGCGTTTTTCAGTTTTTTTTCCCAAAAAACGGGCGCAGTCGGGTCGTCCTCCGGGTCAAAACTGACGACGCGCGCCATGATCGAGCCATTTTGGAAATGCGCGATCGCTATGGGCCGGTCGCGCGAGTCGCGCACCATGACGAGGTCGCCGTCCTCCGGCTGGTCATCGGCACTGGCAATCGCGCCGCTGAATATCCACGGGTGGAAGCGGCGGAGGGGCTCTTCTTTTCCCTTTTTTAGGGTGAGTGAAATCATTTATTTTAGTCGATTATTATTTTTTCAGTCCGAATATTTTGCCCATTGTTCATCCTGACAAAATAATTGCCCGTTGAAATTCCTTCGAGCGAAATACGCTCCGCCGCACTGAACGGGGCATTGAACTCCGCCGAGCGCACCGTTTTTCCCTGATTGTCCAAAATTTCGACCAGCACTTTTTTGGACGCGCAATCGCCGAAATTCAGGAAAACGGACCCGCTGGCCGGGTTTGGGAAAACGGCCCATGCGCCCTTTTTCAACTCATTTTTCACCCCGACGACGGGGGGGAACGGGCAGTCAATCGCCTTCCATGAGCCGTGCCGGATGCCCGCCATTTTCGCGGACGCGGCCAAAGTGGCCTTCACGACGTTCGACATGAACGTGAAATTGAGCTTCGCCACTGCAGTGTCGCAGGCCGTGTGGTAGCAGAGGTTTCGGAAGTTCGCGCCGTCCGTGAGCTGGACTGCCGGGCGGTTTTTGAGCCAAAAAGAGACGTGGTCGCTGCGCAAAAGGTCGGCGTAAATCTGGTTTTGCCAGTTGCCGGGGATGTGGACGGTCACGATTTTGAGGCCCGGCACAAAGTCGGTCGCTGCGGCGGTGAAAGCGGTTTCGATGCCCGCCGAGATGTCGTTGGAGATGTTCGTGATGAAATTGCCCTTAAAATTGTTCGCCTGCAATTGGCTGTACGGCCCCGGAAAAATGATGTTGAAACCCGTCGGGACGGTCTGCGAATTGGGCACATCGGACGAATACCCGATCATCTCAAAATTGAATGCACCCAGTATTTCCTCGTCCGCGGCGACACCCGTAGCGTTATTGTTATAGGCCGCCGAACCGAGGAGACCGCTTTCTTCGAGGTCGAAAAAGCTGAACTGGAGCGTGTTTTCCGTCGGGAATTTGCCCAAAATGCGGGCAATTTCCATGGCCCCGACCACGCCCGACCCGTTGTCGTCCGCGCCCGGCGAATTGGCGACCGTGTCGTAATGTGCATCGATGACGACCGTTTTTTTCGGCTGCGCAAAACCCGTGTGGCGGCCAAAAATATTGTGGGCGGTGTAATTTGTGAAAGCCGTAAAAGTTTGGTCGCGGACAGCAAAACAATGCCCGGCGAACAAATTTTTCAACGAATCGCGGACGGCCTGGAGGTGCGCCGGGCCGCCCGTCCGGTGGCGTTTTCCTTCGATAAAATCGAGGTCGGCGGCGAGTTGGAGGCTGTCCACTTCGTCCACAATTGATTGATAATCAATGGGTTGATTGTCGATTGCGGACAACCGGGCGGTCAATTTCGCGGGCAGTGGATCGGGCAAACTGGACATATCGACCTCGATTTTCGCCCCGTTTTTTGAAAAAATGGGGAAGCCAAAATCGCCCGTCATCGGCAAATTGGAGAGGCTGAAATTTTGCCCGCTGTCGCTTGAAAGTTCGAGGACGAGCTGCAGCGAATCGTTTTCAAGATCTGAAACATCGAAAACGATGGTGTATTTTTTTGCGCCAGCGTCGATGGACGCGGACAGGTTGGCGAGCTGCGGGACCTGGTTTTGCCCAAGGGTTTGACCGAAAATGGCGATCGAAAAAAGTGCGAGGCAAATTGTTTTCATGAAAATAATTTTGGGCGGAAGGTAGGGCCATTTGATTGCCCAAAAAATATTTTGGCTACTTTTGCGCGGCCCAAAAAACCAGTCCCAAACTTTTAATTCCACACAAATTTTACCAAAAAAATGAGCAAAGTAACCGTAATCGGCGCCGGAAACGTGGGCGCGACTGCCGCGAACGTTTTGGCACACTCGGAGGCCGTGAACGAGGTCGTCTTGATCGACATCAACGGCCCGTTGGCAAAGGGCAAGGCCCTCGATATTTGGCAACAGGCACCAATCGATGGGTATTCGACGCGGCTCACGGGCGGCGACAATTACGAATTGACGGCCAATTCCGACATCGTGATCATCACGGCGGGCATCCCGCGCAAACCGGGCATGAGCCGCGACGACCTTATTTCGACAAATGCCAAAATCGTGGTTTCCTGCGTCCAAAACACGTTGAAACACACTAAAAAGCCCATCATCATCGTCGTTTCCAACCCGCTCGACGTGATGACCTATGCCGCGTGGAAAGCCTCCGGGCTGAAATCGAGCCGCGTTTTCGGCATGGCCGGCGTGCTCGACACGGCGCGCTTCCGGGCGTTTTTGGCAGAAGAGATCAACTGTTCGCCGAAGGATATTTCGGCCATGCTGATGGGCGGCCACGGCGACACGATGGTGCCGCTGCCCCGCTACACGACCGTCGCGGGCATCCCGGTGACCGAACTCGTCGAAAAAGATAGGCTGAACGCCATCATCGAGCGGACGAAATCGGGCGGCGGCGAACTCGTCAATTTGATGGGGACCTCCGCATGGTACGCGCCCGGCGCGGCGGCTGCGCAAATGGCCGTCTCGATCATCCGCGACGAAAAACGCATTTTGCCGTGCTGCGTGCAGCTCAATGGGCATTATGGTTTGAAAAACATTTTCGTTGGTGCGCCCGTCAAATTGGGCCGCAACGGTATCGAAGAGATCATCCGCCTCAAATTGCGGCCGGACGAAAAAGCACTTTTGGCCAAATCAGCGATCGCCGTGAAAGAGGTCAACGACGCACTCGATGCGATGAACCTTATTTAACGACGGACGGCGGACGGCGGGCATTTGGTGTCCGCCAAATTATTCCAATTCCAAAATCTTCAATTTATGCAAAGCACCTGTCGTTCAATCCCCCTCGTTTGCGGCATTTTTCTCGCCGCGCTCGTTTTCTCGAACTGCACCGATTCGGAGCAGGCCAAATTTGACAGCTACGGCGAAAAATGTAGGATCGAGGTGTTTTCCGGGGGGCAAATTATCCGTACCTACACCAGCACGGGCAAGGTTATGTCCGGAAAGCTGGGCGTGTATTACTTTAAGGATTCCGAAACGGGGAAACTCGTTGAAGTTTCGGGCCAAGTCCAGGTCATCATTACACGCCTCGATTGACCGTCAACCGAAAACTGTCCAAAACTATGAGGAACAAACAACCAGGGCCACTCGAACCGATCGAACTTTTGGGCGAAATGCTGATGAACAACGGCCAAAAGGTCGCTGATTTGCAGCTGGCCCATCCGGTGATGCTGGTTTTTTTGCGACATTTTGGTTGCTCTTTTTGCCGCGAGGCGATGGCCGAAATTGCCCAAAAACGCGCTGAGCTCGAATCGGGCGGCAAAAAAATCGTTTTCGTCCACATGGGCACGGCGGCGATGGCCGAGGGGTTTTTCAAAAAATACAAACTGCTACCGGTCTTTCATGTTTGCGACCCGGCGACGCGGTTTTACCATGGTTTCGGGCTGCTGAAAGGAACGGCGCGGCAAACTTTCGGCCTCATGAACTGGATCCGTGGTTTCGAGGCCTCCATCATAGAGGGCCACGGCGCGGCAAACCCTTCGGCGGCGAGCGGCCTCGGCGATGGTTTCCAGATGCCGGGCGTGTTCATGGTATATAAAGGAGTGCTTTTCGGGCAGTTCATCCACCAAAAC
>JANOQP010000111.1:0-4155 GCA_031414895.1 Saprospirales bacterium | reverse complement strand
CAAACGGGAACAAACCCCTGCAGCTTGGATTTAGGTAACAATCCAATAAAAAATGCACACCGCCAATTTCGCCAATTTCCAGTTTGAGGATTTCATCGCCGATGGGGCTTTTGTCCGTTGGGCCAAAAACCCGACCGCGGCGACCACCGCTTTTTGGGAAAAAGTGGCCGCCGAGAACCCTCACCAACGGCCCGTGATGGAGGCCGCCAAACGTGCAATCCTCCAATTGAACGACGCCCTGAAACCAGAAGGGGGCACCGAAACTGATGCGGCAACCATCTGGTCGGTCATCGAAAAACGCATTGCCGAGCCTGCCCAAAAGCCAAAACCCGCCGTTCTGCGGCCCGTTTGGAGGTGGGCTGCTGCGGCCTCGATTACTGGGCTGCTCGGCCTTTTTGGCTGGTTGACGATCCGGGATGCCGTGCCCGTCGGCCCCGTTTCGATGGTCAAGATCAGCGTCGGGCAATCCTTTATTAATGGGGGAGAAAACCCGCGCCCGCTCGCCCTGCCCGACGGAAGCACGGTTTTGTTGGAAAAAAACAGCCGGATTGAATACAAAACGGGCGAAAACGGGCAAACGCGGATCGTCCATTTGTCGGGCGGTGCGCAGTTTGATGTGGTAAAAAACCCGGAATGCCCGTTCGTCGTGCTTACCGAAAATTTGGTGACGAAAGTCCTCGGCACCACTTTCCGCATCCGCGCTTTTGAGGCCGACGCGGAGGTTCGGGTGGACGTTTTGCGCGGCCGCGTTTCGGTTTTTTCGGACAAAAAAGGCGCGGAAGCCAGCGGCCTCATTTTGTCCCCAAACCAACAGGCCGTTTTTCAAAAATCAAACGATCGGCTCCAACTCGGCCTGGTCGAAAAACCGGTGGCCATCCTTTCCGACGAAACGATGCAGCGGTTTGTCTTTGAGGACTCGCCCGTGGCCGAGATTTTTGCCGCCCTCGAAAAAGCCTACGGCGTGGAAATCCAGTTCGATGCCGACGGCCTGAAAAACTGCGCCCTGACCACCAAATTGAGCCACGAAACACTTTTTGAAAAACTGGCCGTCATCTGCAAAAGCATCGGCGCGACCTATAAAGTCGTCGGTGCTCGGGTGGTCATTGATGGAAAAAATTGTCGGTGAAAAACTGGCGCAATGAGGCGGTGGCTCAAAGTCACCGCCCCATTACGCCTCGCCACGCAACATTAAAGCATGAACAACCTAACCACTTTCCTTTTGGTCATGGCCCTCGCGGCCAGCCCAACCTGTCCCGCCTGGGCCCAGGAAGTGGTCGCCCGCACCCTCAACCTCCATTTTGAACAAGAGGAACTGAAAACCGTCCTCCGCGTCCTTGAAAAAACCGCCGATATCAGCTTCTCCTACCGAAGCGATTTGGTCAAAAAGGATCTGCCCGTCACCCTCGAAGCGACCAACGAGCCGCTCGCCGACCTTCTCGACCGACTGTTCAGGCCGCTGGACATCCGTTGGGAGGCGATGGGCCGGCAAATCATCCTCAACCGCGCCGAAATCCTGCCCGAAGTGACTTTTATCAACGCAAAACCAGCCCCGCCCGAAAAAGCCGTGCCGCCGGCCTTCATGCTTCGCGGACAGGTGACGGACCTCGGCGGCGAGCCGTTGCCGGGCGCGAGGGTGCTTTTGGAAGGCTCGAAAAAGGGCATCGTAGCGGATGAAAACGGCATTTTTCAACTTGAAATCAATGGTTTTGAAAAAAACGGCGCACTGGTTTTCAGCTATGTCGGTTTTGAAAAACAGCGCATCGAACTTGACGGCTGCCCCGCTTCAGACCTCCATGTTTTTTTGAAAAACAGCTCGACGATCGAGGAGGTCGTCATTTCCGTCGGCAGCCGCAACCGCCGCCGGACGATCGCCGACAACGCCCTGCCAATCGACGTGCTGCGCGCCGCCGATCTCAAAACGACGGGCCAAACGAGCTTCGACCGCGCCCTTCAATATCGCGTCCCCTCGTTCAACTCGGTGAACACACCGGTCAATGATGCCACGTCGCTGTCCGATCCGTATGAGATCCGAAATTTGGGCCCCAGCCGCACCCTTATTTTGGTCAATGGCAAGCGGAAAAACATGAGCTCGCTAGTATTCACCCAGCCCTCGCCCGGGCGCGGCGAGAGCGGCGCCGACCTGTCCGCATTTCCAATGGGGGCTATCAAAAGGGTGGAAATCCTGCGCGACGGCGCATCGGCCCAATACGGCTCGGACGCAATCGCGGGTGTGATAAACATCATTTTGAAAGACCGCGAAACGGACGGGGCGGCCACGCTGCACACCGGCCTGACGCACCGCGGCGACGGGCAGATGCTCGATTTTTCGTTGAACAAAGGTTATGTTTTTGGTGAAAAAGGCTTTTTTAACTACACGATTGCATGGTCGAACCAGCAATTGACCAACCGGCCCGGCCTAGTGGACGCGGCGGGCGAGTCGAGCGATTTTCACACGACCATCGAGGCCGTCAATGAATTTTTGAAAACCCGCCCCGACGCGGGGAACATCAACGGCCAGCCGACCGTGACTGCCCTGAAATCGGTGGTGAACGGCGGTTTTGCGGTCTCAAAGAACAGTCGGGTCTATGCCAACGCGGCCTGTGTTTTCAAAAAAATGGAATCGTTCGCCAATTACCGGACACCCTATTGGCGCACCTCCGACGACGGTTTGCTGACCCCGGCGGGGGAAAAATACCGGGGCTATCTGCCCACGTTCGAGGGGGATTTGGCCGATTACAACGGCACGGCGGGCTTCAACCGCACGGGCCTTGCGGGCTGGGGCACCGATGCGAGCTTTACGGTCGGCGGCAACCGGCAGCTTTATTCGGTGGCGCATTCCCGGAACCCGGGCCTGGGGAAAAACAGCCCGACGGTTTTCAGGCCGGGCGGCTATGGGTTCCATCACCAGGTTGGGAACGTGGACCTGACAAAGGATTTTTTCAAAAACCTGCACTTCGGCACGGGCCTGGAAATCCGCCGCGAACAGTTTGAGGTCATCGCGGGCGACACCGCTTCGTACAAAACGCAGCCCGGGGCCGATTCATTTCCGGGCATCGGCGCGGAAAATGCGGGCAAGTTCAGCCGCCTGAACATGGGCGGCTACGCAGATCTGGGATGGGACGTTTCCGACGACCTGTTGCTCAACGGCACTGCCCGGGTGGAAAAATCCGGCGATGTCGGTGGCCACCATTCCAATATTGATGGGCCTGAACCGGCCAGAACCGGCCCTTCTTTTGTCTGGAAATTGAGCGCGCGCGGCAAATTGGTGCAGGACAAAGTGGTGCTGCGGGCATCGGCCTCGACGGGGTTTCGGGCACCGTCGCTGCACCAAATCAATGCCCAAATCGTGCAGGCGAGTTTTATGCCGCCGCAGGGGATCCAAATAAAAGGCATCGTGAACAACCGTTCGGTGCAGGCGCGGAGGCTCGGCGTACCGGTCTTGACACCCGAAAAATCCATGAACATGACCTGCGGTCTTGGCGTCCGGCCTGTCAAAAACCTGCAGGTTTCTCTCGATTTCTATCGAATAGAGGTCAAAAACCGGATCGTGCTGGGCGCGGAAATCTGCGGCACGGCCAGCGGCACAACTGGCCTCGATTCGGTCTTGCAGGAAAACGGGATACTCGCGGTGAGTTTTTTCACCAATGCCCTGCGAACGGTCACGTCGGGACTGGATGTGGTGGCAAACTGGCCCGTTTTTCAAAAAGAAAACAACCGTCTGTCGGTCAATTTGGCGGCCAATGTTCAACTTCAAAACAGGCTTGTCGAAAACCCCGACGGCAAATCCGTGGCCAACCCGGTTTTGATCGAACAGGCCGGGAAATCGGTTTTCGATGCGACGAACGAAGCACTCTTGCTGACCTCGCGGCCAAAATTCAAGGGCATTTTTGGGATGGACTGGTCGGTTCGGCGGCTGCACTTCAATTTGAACCAGACGCTTTTCGGCCCCGTCGTTTTCCACCAAAACGGGCTGGACGAAAACCTGCAAACAGTTTTCAAGACCAAATTGGTGACGGACCTGGGCGCGGGATTCCGGTTCTCGAAAATGATCCAAGTGGACGTTTTTTTGCAAAACCTGTTCAACATCGTCCCCGAATGGCAACTGAAAGCAATCAATGAAACGGGCGAAAACATCCTCGCCGACGTGCGCGACCA
>JANOQP010000110.1:0-3427 GCA_031414895.1 Saprospirales bacterium | reverse complement strand
CATGACCATCGCCGAACAGGCCGAACAGGTCCGAGCCGTCAAACGCTCCGAAAGCGGCATGATCATCGATCCCGTCACGCTCCATGCAGATGCAACGATGGCCGATGCGCTCGCTTTGATGCGCCAGTTTTCGATCGGCGGCATCCCCATTATCAATGAAAAACGCCAATTGGTGGGCATCCTGACCAACCGCGACCTGCGTTTCGAGACCAACATGAAACGCCCCGTCAGCGAGGTGATGACCACGGAGGGCCTCGTCACCGCCCCTGTCGGCACGACGCTCGATCAGGCGCGGCAGATTTTGCAGTCGAAAAAAATCGAAAAGCTGCCCGTCATCAATGCCAACAAAGAACTGGTCGGTCTCATCACCTTCCGCGATATTTCAAAAGTGACCGATTACCCGAATGCCTGCAAGGACCAATTTGGCCGCCTCGTCGTCGGCGCAGCGGTCGGCGTGACAGCGGATTTGCTCGAAAGGGTCGCCGCGCTCGTCGCCGTCGGCGTGGACGCAATCTGTTTGGACACCGCGCACGGCCATTCGCGCGGCGTGCTCGATGCGGTAAAAATGGTGAAGAAAAAATACCCCGATTTGCAGATTATCGGCGGCAACGTGGCCACCGGCGAAGGGGCGCTCGCGCTCGCAAAAGCTGGCTGCGACGGCGTGAAGGTCGGTGTCGGCCCCGGCTCGATCTGCACGACGCGCATCGTCGCGGGGGTCGGGGTCGCCCAATTTTCGGCCATCATGGCCTCGGCGGAGGCATTGCGCGGCACGGGTGTCCCCATCATCGGCGACGGCGGCATCCGCTACACGGGCGATATCGTCAAGGCGCTCGCCGCCGGGGCCAGTACGATCATGGCAGGCGGGCTTTTCGCGGGCGTGGAAGAAGCACCGAGCGAGACCATTATATATGACGGCCGAAAATTCAAGGTCTATCGCGGCATGGGCAGCCTCGGCGCGATGTCGCAGGGGTCGAAGGACCGCTATTTTCAGGATGTCGAGGACGATATCAAAAAGCTCGTCCCGGAGGGCATCGAGGGGCGCGTGCCGTTCAAGGGCTCGGCGGCGGAGGTCATGGTACAATACCTCGGCGGCCTCCGGGCGGGCATGGGCTATTGCGGCGCATCGACCATCGAGGAACTGCAGGAGAAATCGCAATTTGTCAAGATCACACAGGCGGGGGTCAACGAGAGCCATCCGCACAATATCTCGATCACAAAGGAGGCGCCGAATTATTCGAGGATGTGATATAGGGCCAAAAGTTCATCCAAAAACCCGCTCCACCAATGCCTTTTGCTCCCCTTCGTGCAATTTCGGGAAACCCGAAGCGGGCGATGCGGTCGCCGGGCGGCCCGCATATTGCCAGCCATATTCCGGTTGGTTGAGCAAAAGATGGCTGAACGCGCCCGCGTTTTTGGGCTCTTCCTGCGCCCATCGGATGTTTTTTCCGCCTGGGTATTTTTTCAAAAGTGCGTCAAATTGCGTTTTCGGGAACGGATAAATTTGCTCCAAACGCACGAGCGCGACATCTGCCCGGTTGTTTTCCTTTTGGAATTTTTGGAGGTCGTAAAAGATTTTTCCCGTCGAAACAACAATGGTTTTTACCGATTTTGGGTCGGCGGAAGCGTCGTCGATCAATTCCTGAAAATGCGTCCCCGGCCCAATTTCATCAAAACTGGAAACAACGAGCGGGCTGCGGAGCAAACTTTTAGGCGACATCACGACCAGCGGTTTGCGGAACGGCCGGGCCTGTTGCCGACGCAAAAGGTGGAAAAAATTGGCTGCCGTTGTGATGTTCGCGACCGTGATATTGTTTTCCGCACAGCCCTGCAAAAACCGTTCGACCCTCGCCGAGGAATGTTCCGGCCCCTGCCCTTCGTAGCCGTGCGGGAGGAGCATCGTGAGGCCCGTCATCCGCGACCATTTTGATTCGCCGGCAAACAAAAACTGATCGATCATCGTCTGCGCCCCGTTGGCAAAATCGCCAAATTGGGCCTCCCAAATCACGAGCGCGTCGGGCGTGGCGAGCGAATAACCGTATTCAAAGCCCAAAACGGCATATTCCGAGAGCAAGGAATTGAAGATCCGAAACTTGCCCTGCTTTTCAGAAATCCCGTCGAGGCGGTTCAATTCCTCAAAATTTTGGGCATCCATCAGACAGGCATGGCGGTGACTGAACGTGCCGCGCTTCACATCCTGCCCGCTCATCCGCACATCGCGGCCCTCCAAAAGGAGGCTCGCGTAGGCCATAAGTTCGCCCGTTGCCCAGTCAAATTTGCCGTCGGCAGCCAGTTTTTGGCCGCCCTCGTACATTTTCGCGATCTGTTTGAGCGGCGTAAAACCTTCGGGAAAAGTGAACAGGTGCTTTGAAATTTGGTCAATTGCGGCGCTCGGCAAACCCGTTTCGGGCGAATTTTGAAAATCCGCGTCCGCGCCCGTCCGTTTCAGGGCCTTCCAAGCGAGGTCGGGTTCTTGGTATTTGTAGGGCAGCTGGTTTTGGCGGACAGCATCAAGCCGGTTTTGCAGCTCGCCGAAAAAATCCTTTTCCATTTCCTCCGAAAGTGCGCGGTCGACCTCGCCGCGCGCAGCCAATTTTTCGGAATACAAAACCCGCACATTTTTGTGCTTTTCGATAATCTCGTACATTTTGGGCTGCGTAAAACGCGGCTCGTCCGATTCGTTGTGGCCCCATCGGCGGTAGCAAACGAGGTCGATAAAGACATCCGAGTTGAAGATTTGGCGATATTCCGTGGCCAGTTCGCAGGCAAAAACGACCGCCTCCGGGTCGTCGCCATTGACATGAAAAACGGGCGCCTGCACGACCTCGGCCACGCTCGTCGAATAGGAAGACGACCGCGCATCCTCAAAATTGGTCGTAAAACCGATCTGGTTATTGATGACCAAATGGACGGTGCCGCCCGTGTTGTAGCCTTTCAAAAGGCTCATTTGGATGGTCTCATAAACGATGCCCTGCCCCGCGACTGCAGCGTCGCCGTGGATCAAAATGGGCAAAATCGCGTCCGGGCGGTGCTTATAAAGGATGTCGATTTTCGCCCGCGAATAGCCCTCGACGATTGGGTTGACCGCTTCGAGGTGCGACGGATTTGGCAGCAATTTCACATAGACCGACTTGCCGAGGTCGGTCTCGATTTGGCTTGAAAAACCGAGGTGGTATTTCACGTCGCCCGATCCATAGATGCTGTCCGGGACGTTTTTTCCCTCAAATTCATTGAAAATCTGGTCGTGCGTTTTGCCCAGCGTGTTGCAAAGGATGTTCAGCCGGCCCCGGTGCGCCATGCCGATCACGATTTCCTCGACCTCGTCCGACGCGCCTTTGTTGATGATGGCATCGAGCGCGGGGATGGTCGACTCGCCGCCTTCGAGCGAAAAGCGTTTTTGGCCGACGAACTTTTTGTGCAAAAAATCCTC
>JANOQP010000109.1:0-3146 GCA_031414895.1 Saprospirales bacterium | reverse complement strand
CACGGATTTGATTTTTCGGATTGTCAAACAAAAAATCCGTGTAAATCCGTGACCAATCCGTCCAATCTGTGTTGCTCGCTAACCAGTTGCAAAAAAATGAAAAAAGCCCTTTCACCCAAATTTCGCCCTCTTTCGCTCATTTTCAATCGAAAATCAAACTTCTCCCGCTTCTTTTGCCCATCGACCCCAACCATTTTTCCCGAAAAAACGTGTCAAAAAGCGAAGTCGTGCCCCGTATTTTTTGCCCAAAAGAAGGGCGAAAATTGCCATTTAGCCCGCTCGTGCCGGGGCAGCGAAAACGCACTGGGCCATCTCTTTCGGACATCTTTCAACACGGCCCTGCTTTAATCCAAAACTGATTTTTACTTTTCACCTATCCTTTTTTTGCCATGAACAAAATCTTGCCCACCTGTTTTTCCGTGGTCATCGCGCTCTTTTTTTGCCTCAAAATGTCGGCGCAGACATTTGTTGCGGTCATTCTCGGCCCGACCGAACTGGATCAATGTTTCCAGCCCTGCGGCACTTATCAGGTTTCCGTGGTTGGCGGGACGCCGCCGTTCACATACGCTTGGAACACTGGCGGCACCATCCCGGCGACGGGCAACCCATTTACTTTTTGCATCGACAATACGGCACAGTTGCCGCCATTTACCACCATCCTGACGCTCACCGTCACCGATGCGCTCGGTGCGACGGCATTTGACGAGATGTCAATCTTGGTAACGAACAATGGTGGGCAGGTCATTGGCACGGTCACGCCCATCTGCGATAGTTGCAGCGGCGCCGTCATCCTGCAAAATATCTCCACGCCGAACTGTCCGGTCGCTTATCAATGGTCTGGCCCGAACGGTATTTCGAGCACCCAGCAAAACTTGACCAATATCTGTTTCCCCGGCACCTTCTCGGTCACTGCAACCAATTGTCAAGGTTGTGCCGCCGTCGGGGCGTTCACCATCACGCAGGGCAGCTCCGTCGGCACGCTCCGATCCGACAACCCGAACCCCTGCAACAACCCCGACCAGCCAGCCGGGACAGGCGGCATTTGCGAAAAAGTATGCCCCGGCCAGACCGTCAATTATCATTTGGAAAACGCCTCGCCTGGCACGGTTGGCGTAAATTGGAGCGTTTCTGGCGCAATTTCCTATCAAATTGCGCAAAACAAGCTCTCCGCGACCGTCACTTGGCCCAACGCTGGCGGCGGCCTGATTGCTGTCGGCACGGGCGGTATTTCCGGCCCGTGCGGCGATTCGCTCCTACTTTGCGTCACCGTCACCGACGCGCCCGTCGCCATTATTGCCTCAAACCCGAAGCCAAATGCCGCTTCCAATATCGTCGCCGTCTGCGAAAACCAGCCCGTTTTTTTCCAAAGCAAAAGCCTCAACGCCAACTTTATCGAATGGGATTTCGGCGATTTTTCCCCGAAAAACTACCTCGAAAACCCGACCCATGCCTTCGCCGTTGCCGGGACCTATTTTGTGCGGCTCGTTGCGCGGAGCGAATGTTTTTGCGCCGACACGAGCTACCTCGAAATCTATGTTTTGCCCGGCACCGGCCCATCGCTCGACTGCATCGGCACGGTCTGCATCGGCACGGAAGTGACCTACACGAGCGGCTCGAATTGCGGCAGTTTCGTGTGGAACGTCTCGCCCGAGGGCACGATTTTGAGCGGCGGCGGCGCGTCGGACGACAATATCACCATCCAATGGACGGGCGGCGAAACGGGCCAGATCAGCCTCACGGGCATCGCCTGCACGCCCGCCGTTTGCCCGTTGCCGACCATTTTTCAGGTCCCGATTATCTCCGACGATGCGGAAATCGAGGGCGACCAGCGCATCTGTTTTCAGGCCGGGGCGGTCTATGAAATTGCCCCGTTTGGCGGCGCAAATTTCGTTTGGACGCTCGCCAGCGGCGGCCTGATCACCGAGGGGCAAGGCACAAATCGCGTCAAAGTCCAATGGTCGGCTTCGCCAAATGCGGCCGTAACCCATTGGTTGTCAGTCACTTACGACAATTGTTATCTCGGCTGCGGCGGGCAGGATTCGATTGCGGTGAAAATTTTGCCGCAATATTTTGCGACCGGCCCGCTGCAAGTTTGCGACGGAGCGATGGGCAGTTTTGTCGCAAAAACCATCCCCGGCGGGGCAAACATCGCGCTCGATTGGGCCGTTTTTGATGCCGACGATGCGCAAGTTTTTTCGGTGAACAACGATGCGACGCCCGCCATTTTGATGAATTTCGGCGCGGGCCAATTTTTGTTGAAAACAAAGCCGGCCAACCCGGATTTGACCTGCACGGATTCCTATGAATTGACGCTCAATTTGAAGGCCTCGCCCGCCGCGCCGACCGCCATTTCGGGCGAAAACCAGATTTGCCCCGGCCAGCCGTACACCTATAATATCAGCGGCGCGACCGCCGGGAACAACGTCATTTGGCAGTTTTCCAACGCTGCGCCAGCCACGCAACAGGGCGAAAAAGCCGTCGCAACCTGGGGTTTCGGCGGGCCATATTCCATTTCGGCGAAACAAAAAACCGCCGACGCGCTCGGCTGCGAATCGCCCGCCGTCGCTTTTTTGGTGAACAAATTGTCGCCACCGACGGTCACGGGCGATGCCAATATTTGCGCCCAAACGGAGGGGAATTATGCCGCGAACGCACTCCAAAATATTGATTATCAATGGATTATCGCGCCAGCGGATGCAGGGACGGTCAGCGACGGGCAAGGCACGGCGAACGCCAAAATCTTTTGGTACGCGCCCGGCGACCACTCGGTTTCGGTCAATGCCTGCGGCGAAACCACCAATTTTCCTGTCCACGTCAACCCGCTGCCCGAACCTGTTGCCGTCGCGCCCGATTCGGTTTGCGCGGGCGCAACAATTGGGGCAAGCGTGACGCAAGTTTTTGTCCAATATTTTTGGAAAAACGCCTCGGGCGCGGTCATCAGCAACCTCGCCGCGCCGCAAATTCCGGGCGGACATTTTGAGCTGGAAGTGATTGACGCGAACGGTTGCCGGGGCGATTCCACCTTTTTTATCGCCGAAAAACCGCTGCCGAACGTCCTGATTTCCACGCCTCAACTTGAAATAATCTGCCCGCCCGCTGGCCTCAATTCCGTCAATCTTTATGCGACGGACACCGACGAAGGGCTT
>JANOQP010000108.1:0-5086 GCA_031414895.1 Saprospirales bacterium | reverse complement strand
AGCGGCGATTTGAGGTCGCGCATTTCGGCGTAGCTGTTCAAAAAACCGTAGTTCACCTTGTTGATGCTGATCGTGTCGGAGGAGGCGAACCAGATTTTGAGGCCCTCCATTTTGAACACGTCGTCCACGTCGGCCCAGACCTCGAAATTGCCGTCGAAGGCCAGTTTCCGGAACTTCCCAAAATGGTGCAGGTCCTCCAAATCGAACTGGTTTAGCGAGAGGACCATCCCTTTTTTCTCCTTTGAATTGAGCGCGATCACTCGGTCGCCGTCGCGTATCTGGAAATTTTTTGTCTCCACCTCGCCCCGTCCGAAGCGCAAATAGTTGTCTTTCGCGATGCTCCAATTGATGCCCGCGAGGGTCATTTTCGACGGGTCGAAAGCCACTTGCCAAAGGCTGTCCACGGCGAAAAATTTGCCCGAAAGGAGGACATTATTGAGCAGATTGGACAGGTTTTTCGCGTTCAGCGAGAAGAGGACAGTATCTCGATCGAGCCGCGTGTCGAAGCTGATGGGCGCGAGCGTGTCCGTTTTCGAGATCAATGTCCGGCCGATCGTGAGGCCCATCGCTGTGTGCTCGCCGAGGGTCGTGAGGTCGAGGAAGACCTCGTCCACCCCGTATTTATCGTACCTGAAAGAGGGCATTTGAAGGTTCAACTTCATGAAATTGCGCGGCCCGTTGACCTGCCCGGCGAGCGCGATGCCCGACAAATTGCCCAATTTTTCGTCAAAAAGACGGGTAAAATCGCGGGTATCTGCAATGTTCAGGTGAAACCTGAAACTTTCCGAAACTGGTAAAGTGTCCTTTTCAACAATGCCGAACTTCGCCGAAAACTCCGGGTAATGCCGCGCCGCAAGGTTCATCAAGGCCGCCGGGACGCGCTCCGGGCTGAATTTTCCCTCCAAACTCACCGAGCCGAGCGTCGAATTGAGGTAAATAAACCGCTCGCCGTTTTCGGTCATCCGCGAGCCGACGGCCGCCGCCGGGAGCTGCCAATCGCCCTTGCCGGCCTCGGTGATCCGGAGGTTCAAAATATTGGCCTCGCCAAAAAAATTGTCGAGCCGGTTGCCGCGGGCAATCATGCGGTCTATTTTGCCGGAAACGGTGATGTCCCTTTTTGAAAAATTGAGCTTTCGGAGGTCGAATTTTTCGAGGTTCGCCGAAAAGTCCATCGACGGTTCGCCCTGAAAATCGATGTTGCCGAGCAGCTCGAATTTCGAGTTCGGGTCGGCGCTCGATAGCCGCCCCTTAAACTTGAACTTGTCCAAAACGCCCTCTGCGTTCAGGTGTCGATAGACATATCCGCGATAGCCAAGGGTGTCGATATGCGCGTTGAGGTCGGCGCGAAGGGTGGTCGGCGTGAGTCCACGGCCGTTCAAAAGGGAGACCGTGAAACTCGTTTTTCCGAGGTCTTTTTGCCCCGTCCATCGGCCCAAATCGAACTGTTGGAGGGCTAATTTTCCCTCATAAACGGCGGCTTCCCTGCCGTTGTTCAAGTCGAGGTTCATGTTGAGGTTGCCGCCGCCGAGGTCGGTCTGCAAGATCCCTTCGACGACGAAATTGGAGGAAAAACCGTCCAAATTCCCCGAAAAACCGAGCTTTCCGAGCTTGTCAAAATTCTTCGGTGCCTCAAATCCTGGAACGACCTGCCGCATTGTGGCCATGTCCGTTTGCAGGTTCTTGAACTTGAAATTGAACTCCTTTGTGCCCTCTGAATTGAGCAGGTTTCGGGTGTTGAAATTGGTCTCGACCAGCAGTGCGGGGCTCAATTTGAGCAAGACATCGCGCCCTTTCAGCCCGTTGAGGTCGCCAAAAACATGGCCCGAAAGCTCCGCGACGGCCGTTTTGTTTTTTTGAAAAAAGGCGTTCTTTCCAAAATTTTCATCAAAAAACAACAAGTCCCGGATGGCGATATGCGTTCCCTCGGCAAACGGTACATCAAACAGCACGCCCGATTCGAGGTCGTCCTCAAAGGCCGAAAAATGGTCGTAAGCCATTGACAATGAATCGCTTACAGTGGAAAAAGGTGTTTGGAGCAGCATCCCATAAAGGGTCGTTTTTTTATCGGTGACCGACAGTTTGTCCGCCTCCAAATGGCTTAATTGGAAGCCGCTCAACATTTCCCGCGCCCCAAAATGGCGCAGGTCGGCGGCAACCTGCAAGCCGTTTTTCATCTCAAAGCCATCCATTGCGGCACCGATTTCCTGTACATCGAGGTGGTCCCAATCGATCACGCCGTCGGGCGTTTGTTTTGCTGGGCTCGTGCGGAATTTGTCAAAAAGGAAACGGCCGTTTTCCAGTTCAAAATGATGGACGATCAAATGGAGTGGGGGCGCGGTCGAGGTGTCCATCGGCAACTTGCTTTTGACCTCGGCCAGCGAGTCGGCCACGGTTTGAAGCCTTTCCAAAACCGCTGGCGGCAACGGTTTTTTGGTAAAATTTTGGAAAATAATGGACAGGCCCGTGAGTTTAACCTGTTGAATATCAATCAGTTGCTTCGTTTTGTCAAACTCGTTCAACCGGATTTGGCCACGCGGTATTTTCACCGTTTGGAGGTTTCCGCCCACCTCATCGAGTTGCCTGAACTCGACATCGACGAGGTTCAAATTTTGGATGCGCAGGGAAAAAATGGATTTTTTGCCGCCCGGTTTTTTCGGCTTTTTGAAATAATCGAATATAAATTGGAGGTTGTCCTCCGCCTGTCCGTCATATCGCGAAAGGTGGAATTGCGCGTGCCGCAGGGCGATGTCGTTGAACTCCAAACGGCCCGTCGCGAGGTCGAAAATGCCCGTGTTCAGCCCTGCAACCAGCTCTTCGGCAACGAGCAGCGTGTCGCCGTTTTGGTCGCCAACAAAAACGCCTTCGAGCACCAAATTGTCAAAAAACTCAAAATCGATGTGCCTGATCTCGACGCGTGTCCTCCATTCGTTCGAATAATGACCGGCAATCTTTTGGATCAACCAATTTTGAACGAACGGCGCTTGCAGCACAAAATAGAGGGTGACAAAAAAAATGACCACCCAAAAAAGCAGGTTCTCCACACGCCGCCATCCGCCCAGCACGAGCCGCCGGACGATGGCCCGAAGGGAGTTTGATCTTGCGATATCGCGAAGCCTGTCCTGTTCTGGAATGAGCATATTTCTATGAGGTTCGAGGGGTTTTGAATTCCCCCTTTTCAATTGGGCAAAACTAATTCCGTTTTCCACGGCGGATGCCGAACTTGCCACGCCAAAACCAAACCAAATGAAAAAGCACCCAAATGGTTGGCAAAGCCGACAAACTTATGACAATGGCAATCTACTTTTGGCCTGCACTACGTCGCCAAAACCGCATTTTCTCAACTAAAAAATGATTTTGATTATGAAAAAATCGATGCTCGCCCCGGCTTTTATGCTTTTTGGCGCGTTCGCAATGAACGGCCAGAATTTTCAGCCCCCGATGGAGGTCCTCAAAGCCATGTCGGATAATACCTGCCTCACCTGCCATAAAATGACCGAACGTTCAGTCGGCCCCTCGTATGCGGAAATTTCCAAAAAGAAATACTCGAAGTCGCAGATCCTCAAGTTGATAAAAACGCCAAAACCTTCGAACTGGCCCGATTACGCGCCGATGGTCGGACTGCCAAATTTGCCGAAGGCGGATGCGCAAAAAATCGCAGCTTGGATCGAGTCCTTGGGGAAATAATGGCCGTTTTTTTTGAACAAAAAAGCCAGTCGGATGCGTTTCCGGCTGGCTTTGTTTGTTGAAGTTCAACCCTGATAAATTTCAAAACGGGAGTTCGTCGTCCTCATCGGCCTCCCGTTGGCTGTTCATCCGGTCGCCCAATTGGAGGAACCAAAAAAGCTCCTGCCGCGTCGTGTAAAACCGCCCGTCCTTTGGAAAATCCGCGCGGACCTCGAGCAGCCCGGTCGTCATTTCCCAAACGTCGTGTTCTTCGGTGAACTCCAGCCAGGTCCAGTCCATTTTTGGGAAACCGAACTGGACTGTCCGCAAAATGAGCCGACGTTCGGCAAATTCCCAGGCCCGGAACTCACGAAAAAGGGCCATGTCGATGTTGAGCCATTCGTAAATCGGCTTGGCCTTTTTGGAGAGCGGTTCGTATTTTGTTTTTAACTGGATGGTGAAAGTGCCGTCTTTTCGGGCAAATTTCCGGGCTTTGAGCCATTTTTTGAGCAGTTTGGCGGCGTATTTTGAGATTCGCCCGTCCGGCCATTCCAATAGTTCATGTACGAAAATTTCATCCTCGGATAGTTCGTTGGCATATTGAAGGCAGTTGCAATATGCCTTCAACGCACACCCGTCGGGGTGGCCGCTGCAAAAATCGATGGCGATGATCGCGCCGCTGCCAGGTTTCGGCACGAGTGCCTCTGTGCCGAGGTTGTCGAGCAACAATTGATAGTTGAACTCGGGCGGCGCGTCCCCTGGGATCTCGAATGAAATACCGTGCGAGATCAATGTTCTGAGCATCGCCTTGCAAATGGCCGCCATTTCTTGGTCGGCAAGTTTGTCCACGGGCGGGAATGCCTCGGCGGTCAGGCCGGCAATTTCGGCCAAATTTTTGGTCGCGCCCCGCCCGGCGACCAAGTCATCGACCTCTCCAAAATCCCATGGCGCGTCGAATGCACCACGGAGGTCACTCCCATAGGGCGGCTGGGCCTCATATTGCGCAGCGAGGATATCGGCAACGAGTTGTTGGACGTATTTTTTCATAAAATCGGGCGGGTTGGTACTTTTTTATGGAGCGAAAATGGGGCATAATTTTTATAAAAGTCGGTTTGCCCATCAAATTTGTTCGCAATTTGCAGCCAATGGTTTGCCTTTTTGTTTCGAGAACTTTCAACCGTGAACAACTTTTTTAACACAAAGACCTATTGAGATTTCATCTAGTCAGAACAGCTTGCAGCAGTTCAAGATCTATGGTTTCTATGTGAAATCTCTCTGGGCCTATGTGTTAAAAAAAGGTAACTATACAGCCGGTAGCCCAAGAGGGGCGGAATGTTGGTAGGGAGGGACCCGGAAAATCGGGATATAAAGGATATGAACCGTGTGAAGGAGCTTTGTGGTTCAAATCTTCGGAACGAGGGGT
>JANOQP010000107.1:0-1731 GCA_031414895.1 Saprospirales bacterium | reverse complement strand
ATCAAATAGGTGTTGCAAAAATCCTCGTTCCCCGCTTTGTCCTTTGCCCAAAGTTCAACGGCGTTGGTGCCAAGCTGGGTGCTGCAATCCCAAAAAAGGCTGGCCTGTGGGAGACCATTTGCCATCAACGGAAAGCCCGTACCGGGGTTGATGTCCGGGTCGCGCATCGCAATATCGAGGTTGTAGGTGTTGGTCGAATTGTCCTCTGCATAGAGCAGAAAATCGCCGGCCCAAAGTGTCACGCCCGCTGGTTGGCCGTTCGCGGGGGCGTTCACTTGACTGATCGACAGCCCGTTTATACAGACGACCGTCGGTTTTTTGCAGTCTTTTATGGTAAAAGCATACTCCAAAGTGTCGTTTTGCCCGCACCCGGCAGCAAACCACTTGATTTTGTGGTTCCCGTATGGGAGCGAAAAACTGGCGAATTTGGTGTGTTCCGGGTCGTCCGTCTCAAAATCGCGGGTCACGCGGGCCGTGCGGAACGCCCCATCGACCTCGTCCTCGCGGATGCCAAAACCGAGCACCGGGATTTCGGAATCGATAACGGTTTCCATCGAGCCGTCGCCGTTCAGGTCGAGCGAAAGGAGGTATTTGAAGTCGATATTATTGACCGGGCAATCGTCCGATGCCATCACCGAAAGGTCGACGGTGCCCTCGGGCAAGTCGTTCGATTGATAAATGGGGCTCCAAGTATTGGCGATGCCAAACGGGTTGTAGGTCGCGCCCGCGTTCCATTGCAGCGGGTCGTTCGTGGAATAATCGCAGAACGTAAGGGGCAGTGGCGGCGGGAAAATCTGGAGCGATTGCCCCGATGTTTTTTGGAAAAACAGGCCGGCAAATGCGGCCACGAGCAAGGTGGAAAATTTCATGTTCATGAGATTAAAAGGATTGAAAATGGCTGGATTATCGTTGAAAACCGATTTTTTGATCAAAAAATTCGGGTTGTACGGTTCAAAAATAACCAAAATTTGGGAGGTCATGGCGAAAAGCCCGTTTTTGCCAAAAATAATCATCCGCGCGTCAAGTTTCCGTGCGACCGGCCTGTTTGCGACCACCCTTTTTACTTTCGCCCCCCAAATCCAATTTTTGTGAAGAACGACCTTTTTTTACGCGCCGCCCGTGGCGAAGAAGTTGAGCGCCCGCCCGTTTGGCTGATGCGGCAGGCCGGGCGTATTTTGCCCCAATATCGTGCACGGCGCGAAAAATTTCCCGATTTTAAGGCTTTTGTGAAAACGCCGGAAGCGGCAGCCGAGGCCACGATCCAGCCCGTGGACGAACTTGGGGTCGATGCGGCCATCATTTTCAGCGATATTTTGGTCGTGCCGGAAGCGATGGGGCTGAACTATGAAATGGAGGAAAAGCGCGGCCCAAAATTCCCGCAAACCATTGAAAATCAACGGGATATTGAAAAACTCGCCGCCGGGGAATCGCCCGCCGCCCGGCTCGAATACGTTTTCGATGCCCTCAAATTGGTCAAAAAAGAACTCGATGGCCGCGTCCCGCTGATCGGTTTCGCGGGCGCACCGTGGACACTTTTTGCGTATATGTTGGAGGGCGGCGGCTCCAAAACGTTCTCGAAAGCGCGGCGTTTCCTGTACACGGAACCAGTTTTGAGCCACCTCCTTTTGCAAAAAATAACGGACACGACCATTCATTATTTGCGCCACCAAATTGCCGCCGGGGCCGACCTCGTGCAGCTTTTCGACTCGTGGGCGGGCGAGCTGCCGCCGG
>JANOQP010000106.1:0-3842 GCA_031414895.1 Saprospirales bacterium | reverse complement strand
GCTGGGGCTTGCGGTCAATTTGTACCTTTATTTTAAAACCGTTCCTTATTTCAAGTTTTCACAAAACAAACCCATTTTTTATGAAAAAACTCATTTTCATGCTCGCCTGCGCTTTTGCCGCCACCCCAAAATTGACCGCACAGGTCTTGATCACCGAGCTGTTGAACTATGGCAGCACCACACAGGCACTGACCACCGCTTCGGGCGGCATTTGGGTCAGCCACAGCGGCACGGCTGGCTCCCTTTCTTATGATGGGTCGCAAAGCCTTTCCATGGCCACTTATCGTTGCGGCGCCGCGACTGGCGGGGCAATTTCCTTCTCGGCCGCGCTAACAGAGGATGCCAATACTGCTTTCGCCGCCCAGACCAGCGGCAAAACTTATGGCGCTTTCTTGTTGAGGTTGACCACCGGCTCCACGACCGGCAACTATTTCGCCCATTTCATGAATGGGCCATCCAGCCTTTTATGCCGTGTCGGTGCCAAAATCGACGGCTCGAACAACGTCGCCTTCACTTTTGCCAAATCCACTGGCACCATACTGAGCACACCTTTTTCTTTTGCACTGAACACGACCTACCTCGTCGTCGTCAAGCTGGAGGTGGTGTCCGGGGCAACCAACGACATTGGGTCGCTGTTCGTCCTCTCCACCTATCAGGCCACCGAGCCCGGCACCCCCACCCTTTCGGCGACCGACGGCACGGATATCGCACCGGCCGCTTTTGCCGTGCGGCAGTCCACAAATATGGGCACCGGCCTGATCGATGGCATTTCCGTGGCCAAAACCTGGTCGGAGGCGTTGCCTATCGAACTTTTGGGTTTTTCGGCCCGGGCCGGCGAAAAAAACAGCCTGCTGTCTTGGCAAACCGCATCCGAAACCCAAACCGCACACTTCGATATCCAGCGCAGCCCCGATGCCCAAACTTGGCAGTCCATCGGCGAAGTCAAGGCAACTGGCGAAAGCCACGAAACCAAAACATACACCTTCACCGACGAAAACCCGCTCCCGGTCAGCTATTACCGCCTCCGTTCGGTCGATTTCGATGGCGCAGCGCAGTTTTCCAATATCGAGCGCGTGGCCCGTGGCAGTTCGACAAAAGCACCATATATCCTCCCAACAAATGTGGCGGACGAGACGACCGTCGTCTTTGAGTCCGAAACCGAAAAAGAGGCGACCATCGCCATTTTCGACCTGACCGGGCGGCAAGTTTTCAACCAAACCATCGCCGTCGAAAAAGGCGAGAACCGCCTTCCGCTCAACCTCGGTACATTGCCGACTGGCGCATATTCCCTCCAAATATTGGGTGAAAATGCGGTGCCGGCGCGGTTTGTAAAGATTTGAGATTGACATTTTTGTCATAAAAAAAGCCCTGTTCAGTAAGTCTGGACAGGGCTTTTGCTTTTAGAAAACCGGGTTATCTGTGCTTCCAAATTTCCGGGTTTCGGCTGTTGTGAAAAACGGAGATAATAAAAATCGTATCATCCAATACGTCGTAAAAAACCCCAAATGGGAATTTTTGCAAAGGGGCACGTCGCCTCGTTTTATGCACTTTTGGAAAGTGTTTCGGATTTGCACGAATGCGCTTGACGGTTTTATCCATTTCTTGGGCAAATGATTTCCCCAAATCCAACCGTTGCGAATCGTAAAAATCAACAGTTTCCCAAAATTCAGCCTCGGCGAGGTCGAGCAGCACGAGTTTATATGCCATACCGTTCCGCCAGTTTACGTTCAACGGATTCCCAGGTTACCGTTGGGGCCGACCCATTTTTAACAGTCGCCCACCGCCGATCAAGTTCCGATTTTTGGGCCTCTGTCAAATGGAATTCGACCCCGGAACCGGTGTCCAATGAAATCGTTTTCAAAATTTCCTGCAACAGGCTCAAACGGTCGGCTACCGACAATTGAGCAATTTGCGCCATTAATTCTGCCATGGTTCAGATTTTTGATTGAACAAAAGTAGCCCAAATTAGAAAATGGGCTTTCGGCAGCCCCCATTTATTTCAACAAATTCCCCAAAACAGCCCCCAGTTCCTTCGTTTTCACCCGCCGCCCGACGATCTTTTTGTCCTTGTCCAACAAATAGATGATGGGCAAATTGAACGCCGCGTAGTCCTTTTCGACCTGCGATTTTTCAGCGGTCTCGATCAGGTTCGTCCACTCCCAGTTTTGTTTTTTCAAAAAATCCAGCCATACCTCGCGGTTAGCATCGGTCGAAATGGCGAGGCATTTGAGCCCTTTTTCTTTAAAAGTGAGATAGTTTTGATAAATTTCGGGCAATTGCTCCTGGCAATGGTCGCAAAGCGGGCTGTAAAAAACGAGCATCGTCAGCGGCGCGTCCACCGTTTTCAGGTCCACAATCATTTGTTCCTGGTCAAAAAGCCGGAGCGGCGGCGCATCCTTTCCCAGCAAATTGGGCCGCCAAACATCGGCCTTGTATTGGAGCCGCATCTGCGTCGCCTCGTCGAGCCAGACCTGCTGGCCCGGCTGCTGGTATTTATCGACGAGATGGGTGAAAACGGTCGCGCCCGGGCCCCAATCGTCGCCCTCGAACAGCCGCGTCAAATTGACCACCGCCCAAACATTATAGTCCATCGACGGGGCCGTTTTCGCCAAGATCATGTCGCAGGCAGCCGCCATCCCCTCCCCTGTTTGCGGAAAATAATCGCGCATAAAACCGCCAACGCGCTCCGAAAAAACATTGCAATAGAGCAGCCGCGAGTCCCCAAAATCCACGTTGTCGAAATAGTGCGCCCGCACCCAGTCGATATATGCAGGGTTGATATGGCCGTCCCTTTTCGGCGTGACCTCCGGCGGCGGGGTCGGCGAAAAGCCCATTTTGAGCATTTTCGTGTAAAGCCGACCGGGGTTTTCGGCGATATGGGCCTCCGTCGCAAGGGTTATTTTGCGGTAAATGCCGTTCAGGTTTTCGCGCTGTTCGCGCAAAACCTCCGGGTCGCGGGTCGATTTTTGCAACAGGTCGAACATTTGGCGGCCCTGTTCGAGCTGCGCCAACAGCGGCGATATCGCTTTTTTGTGGGCAAAAAAAGCCCGGTTTTCGTCCGAGGCGCCGATGACCTCCATTGAGTCCGGCCTCAAAATTTTCCCTTTCAACGTAAAAACCTGCACACTATCGACCATAAAATCGAGCAGTTGCCCGGCTTTTGTGCCCGCGAAGTACATCCCCTCGGCCAACGGCCCGTCGTTGCGGAAGGTCACCGATCCGCCTGCCGCCCGCGCCGAATCGGCGAGGTACTTTTCGGCCCCGAAAAAATAGCCGAGCGAGACCGTCCCCGTGTCGAGCCCGTCGAGTTGGAGGGTGATCTCGTAGGATTGGGCGGAAACTTGCCCGAAAAAAAGCATTGCGAAAAAAAGCGACTTGATACTTGACATAACCTTTGTTGAAATTTTGGGGGCAAAACTCGAAAAACTGCGCGGCATTTCCCCAGATTCGGGCAAAAGCCGTCGTAATCTTGCGCCCCGGGAAAATATCAGCATACCCCTTCGGTTAAAAACCTCGCTCCGGCGGTTCAGCCCAATCAAAACAATCATAAAAATCAAAGGAATCAAAGTTCAGAATTATTATGATGACGAAAAAATCGACCCTCCCGCTCCTCTTCCTCCTCCCAATTTTGGTTTTCGGGCAAACTGCCGCGCCCGATATTTTCGAGTTCAAAAATGGCCAGGTTTGGGACGGCGAAAAATTCGCCCCGACCACTTTTTACGTTTCGGGCAACAAAATCTTCGCAAAAAAAACCTCCGAGCCGACGCGCACGTTCGACCTGACGGGCCAATTTGTCGTCCCGCCCATCGGTGATGCCGGTTCGTTGAGCTTCGATGCCGCCG
>JANOQP010000105.1:0-5956 GCA_031414895.1 Saprospirales bacterium | reverse complement strand
CGGCGATGGCGATGGATTTCATGTTGAAAGTTTTTAAAAAATGAAAGTTGAACGAATGTGTTTTGGTGTCTTTGTGTGTTTGTTTTCGAGTGTGATAGTTATCTATTACACCACAAATGTAGGTGGGTGGTTTTCATCCGTGCAAGTTTTTGTCAAGTTTTTTTTCAAAAAAGGTTGAAATTTTTTTGAAAAACTTTTAAAGCGTTGATTTTCAATGAGTTGTGGAGATATTTTTTTTGAAAAATTTTTCAAAAATGGCTGAAAACAAAACTGGCCGCCCCAACCGAACGGTCAGAGCGGCCAGTTTTTGACGGCCGATACCTTATTTATATGCTCTACGACTTGCGACCTCTGGGGTGAAACCTCGTGCCAAAGGGCGGCCTTGCGTTTGAATTTCAATAGGCCAGCCCCGCCCCAAATTTGTACAACGGCGATCCGCTGTCGCGCGGCAGGTCCTCCATTTGTTTGCGCACCGCGTCCATGCTCGACGGCAGCTCGAAGGGCAATTTGCCGCCCGGTTTTGCCTTGCCGAAAATGACATCCAAAACGGCCGCATCGCTCGCCCCAAAATCAGCGAGGACTGCTTTTGCGGCCGCATTTATTTCCGGAAAAACAGCCGGGCGGTCGAGGTAGATATTGAAAATGGTCGGTGTTTTTTTGCAAATGGCCAATATTTCGGCCTTTTCCGCGCCCTTGAAATCGAGGTCGCCGTGGTGGAAACCGCGGGCCATAAAGTTTTTCGACTCGACCGGCACCCACGGCGTGTTCGCGCGGACGATCGCAAAATCGGCCTCTTCGGGCGTTGCGACGACGGTGCCGTATTTTTCGGCGACCTCCTTTTTGATGTTTTTCACAAAAATCTTGGGCCTGTTTTCCGCGAGCGGGAGGATGCCCTTTTCGTTTTTCAAAAGGGTCAGGGCGCGTCGCTGTGCCTGTTCGCCGAGGGCGGCCCATTCTGGCTTGCCGATATTTTTCGCCGCATTTTCGGCCTCGACAAAAGGGTTTTCGAAAAGGCCCATTTCGAATTTTTGCCGCAAGATCCGGCGCATCGAGACATTGATGCGGTCTTCGCCCAATTTGCCGCTTTTGACGAGCGAAACGATCAGTTCCGGGCAACTTTCGCCGCCAAACTGATCGCAGCCCGCATTTATGACCTTCAAAACGCGGGCCTCGCGGCTCAAATTTTCCACGCCCCATGCCCTCGCGGGCCAAACCACGTCCGGCCCCATCGGCGCGTCCGTGATCAGCCCCCAATCGGTGCAGACGATGCCGTCGAACCTGTATTTTTCGCGCAGCATCGCCGTGATGATGTCCTTATTATAGGACATGCCCACGTTTTCGGACGTTTGGCCCACCGGCACGCCATAATAGGGCATGATGGCGGCGGTGTTCGCGGCAAAAGCGGCGAGGAACGGCTTGATATGGTACTCGAAATTGTTGCCCGGATAGACCTGCCCTTTTTGGAACTCAAAATGCGGGTCGAGGCCCTCCTTTTGCGGCCCGCCGCCCGAAAAGTGCTTCGTCATGCAGGCCACGCTGCCCGCGTTGAGCGTTTTTCCGTTTTGAAAACCGAGGATGTACGGCGTGAGGAGCTTCGCCGAAAGGTCGGCATCCTCGCCAAAAGTGCCGTTGCAGCGCGCCCAACGCGGCTCGGTGGCGAGGTCGGCCATCGGGTGAAGGGCACCGCGGATGCCGACGGCGAGGTATTCCTGCCGGGCGATGTCGGCAAATTTGGCCATCAGGTCCGCGTCGCCAATGGCCGCAAAACCGAGCTGCTCGGGCCATTGCGACATCTCGGCGGAGGCCATCGAGAAGATATTGTTGCTGAAATAATGGCGCGGGTCCGAATAAATGGTCGCCGGGATGCCGAGGCGTGCGTTTTCGGCGGCCTTTTGGATCGCGTTCACGCCCATCGCCAGTTCGTGGGCGGGCGGGGTCATCCAAAAATTGAGGTTCGTAATGTGCTTTTCACCGATCAAAACATCGGGCGGGGGCATCATCGCGGAAGGGCCCTCCATTTTTTGGCCCTCTTTTTTGCCGATGCTGCCGTCCGGGTTGATGCCAGTGCCGGAGATGAACATTTGACCCGCTTTTTCCTCGATGGTCATCAGCGAAATGAGGTTTTCGACCCGTTTTTCGACGGTCTGCGATTTGTCCTCATAGACATCCATTTTGCCGTTTTTGTTGAGGTCACGGAAATTATCGGCCTTTTTGCAGGCGAAAAGCGTGGCGGTCAGGGCGAAAAGGAGGAGCGCGGGTTTTGTCATTTTTGAAAAAAATTGATGTTGGAAAAATTTCGACCCACAAAGAAAGCAAGGTTTTGGGACGGCTAAAGAGGGATTTATGTGGCGTTTGGCAGGCCCAAAAAAACAGCCGGCCCCACGTTCCCGTCGGGCCGGCTGTTTCCAAATTATCCCCAAAAAAAGGCGGCGCAGGTCAATTGACAAAAAACTTCAAGACCTGCGAATCGTTGCCGTCAAAAAAGACGAGGTAGTTGATGCCCGTTTTGCAAAGGCCGAGGTCGATACGGGTGACCTCGCTGCCCTCTGGTATTTCGCCGGACCCGATCGGGCGGCAAAGCGCGTCGAGGAGCATGATCTTTTCGCCGCCGTTGGTCTGCGGGTGGCTCAACATGACGTGGTCGATGGCCGGGTTTGGGTGGATGCGGATGGGCTTTTCGTGGTTGTTGGTGACGACGACCATGCTCGAAAACTCCTCCACGCCGTCAAAATCGACCATTTTCAGCCGATAATAGGCATTTCCATAGATCAACCGGTCGGTGTCCTCGAAACTGTAATCGTTGACATCGTCCCCGGTTTGGCCCTTCGCCACGACGCGGCCAACGGTCTCATAATCCTCCGCGTCCGCGCTGTACTGCACCTCGAAATGGCTGAAATTTTTCTCCGCCGTCGAACGCCACCAAATGAGCGCGTTTTGACCTTTCAGTGCCGCGCCGATTCCGATGATTTCGAGCGGGAGCGTCCCGGAGGCGTTGATCGCAAACTCCAGTGCGGAGTTGTACGGGCCGCCCGCCGAGCCGGTCAAAGTGGCCAATTGGAGGGAATAACCGTCGCTGAAAACACCGTCGTTTTGGATGTTGATCGGGTCGGCGCCCCAAGTGCTGTAAGGGGCATTTGCCACCAGGAGGGCGTTTTTCTCGGCATTTGGGTAGCCCAATTGGGAGATTTTTTTTGAGGTCCAGCCTGTGCAAGAACCGACGGTCCCACCAGTGAACACCTCAAAATGGATATGGCAGGTACGCCCCGAATACCAGCCCGGGAACTTCGTGACGAAGGTCACCTGCCCCGCCGCATTCGTCGTGGCGATGCCCCGAAACCAGCGGGCGGTGCCGTTGTTTTGGCTGCCATTGTGGCCGTTGGTCGTGTAACCGGAGTAATAGCCCTCCGCGCTGCAATGCCAAAAATCGACCCGCGCCCCGACCATCGGCAGGCAATTGACCGCGCCGATGACCGTGAGCGTGACGTTGTGCAGCACGCCCTCTTTGTTTTCGTGGATGGTCGTGCGCCAATAAGTGGCCGTGCCGCAAAGCGAGAGCGGGTAAGGCCCGGACGTTTCCGACGGCACGACCGTGCAAACGGGCGGCGGGAGGAGGCTTTTTTGGGCATTTTCGGCGGCATTTGCACCGCGCAACGAGACGATGGAGGCAGCCCCCGCGAGGCCGACCCGTTTGAGGAAGTCTTTACGTTTCATAATAAAAAGGTGGATTTGATGAACAAACGATGTCCTATCTGGCTGGTTTTTCCCAAACGGGGCAAGGTGGGAAATGGGTTGCGCGGCGGAATGTTGATTTCTTTTTTGGGGAAAATGGGCGGTCGAGGGGCGGGTTTTGGCTAATTTCGCCCGCTTTTTGCGCCCGGCCTTTCAACAAAAACTATGAGCAGCTTTCTCAACGAACTGAACCCCATCCAACGCGCCGCCTGCGAACAGATCACCGGCCCCGTCCTCATCATCGCCGGCCCCGGCTCGGGCAAGACGCGCGTTTTGACCTATCGCATCGCCCATTTGATCGAATCGAAAGTGGCACCGTGGGAAATTTTGGCCCTCACTTTTACCAACAAATCGGCGCGGGAAATGAAGGAGCGCATCGAAAAAGTGGTCGGGTCGAGGGCCAATTCGATCTGGGCCGGCACTTTCCACTCGGTTTTTGCCCGCATTTTGCGGAGCGAGGCGGACAAGATTGGCTTCCCAAAATCGTTCACCATTTACGATACCGACGATTCGCAGAGCCTCATCGCGAGCATCATCAAAGAGATGAACCTCGACAAAACGATCTACCCGGCCAACGCCATCCGGTCGCGGATATCGAGCGCGAAAAGCAATCTCAAATCGCCAAAAGGCTACCGATTGGACGCGGAAATGATGGACCAGGACAAGCTCGCCCGCCGCCCGCAATTGATCGAGATCTATGAAAAATACATGGTTCGCTGCAAACGCGCCGGGGCGATGGACTTTGATGATCTGTTGTTCCAATTGTATGCCCTATTTCGCTTAAACCCTGATGGCGTTAAAGAAAAATACCAACAGAAATTTAAGCATTTATTGGTCGATGAGTTTCAGGACACCAATTTTTTGCAATACGCAATTATTAAGCAATTGGTCAATTATCCGGGCAGCCCCAACAATGTCTGTGTCGTTGGTGACGATGCACAGTCCATCTATGCGTTTCGTGGTGCGACCATTGACAACATCATTGATTTTGAGAAAGAATATAAGGGCCTGAAAATCTTTAAACTTGAACAAAATTATCGTTCAACACATCATATCGTTCAGGCCGCAAATGATGTTATCGGTTACAATAGGAAACAATTAAAAAAGACCATTTGGACGGACAAGAAAGATGAGAGCAAGATAAAACTTTTAAAGACAAACAGCGACGACGAAGAAGGCCGCCGGGTGGTCGATTTTATATTGGAACAAAAGAACCGCGACCATTTAAAGAACAGTGAAATCGCAATACTTTACAGAACAAATGCACAGAGCCGCGTATTTGAGGAAAAATTGCGGCATTATAATATCCCTTATCGCGTTTATGGCGGCCAATCATTTTATCAACTTAAAGAGATAAAGGATTTTATCGGTTATTTGAGGCTTGTCGTCAACAATGTGGATGAAGAAGCATTGAAGCGCACCATCAATTATCCGACACGCGGCGTCGGCGATTCAACGATTGATAAAATAGCCGCAATTGCAACTTCCACAAACCGCCCGATGTGGGAATGTCTGTTGGAGGCCGATATTTCGGCAAAGACAAAACAGACGATCTTATCATTTAAAACGCTGATCGAAAGTTTCACGGCCCGCCTCGAAGCGGATAACGCATACACCCTCGCGCTCGAAATCGCCCGAAAAAGCGGGCTTTACGACAACCTAAAAAGCGACACGACCATCGAGGGCGTGAACCGTTTTGAGAACCTCGTCGCGGTGCTCGACGGCATCAAAAATTTCACGGAAAACGACGAAGAGACCGCCGCGACCGAGGTTGCCGGGGGCGAAAAAACACTCGCCGCGTACCTCCAAACCATCATGCTCCTGACCGAGGCCGACGGCGAAAACGCGCTGCCCGACAACGTCACGCTCATGTCGGTCCACTCGGCGAAGGGCCTCGAATTTCGCTCCGTTTTCGTCACCGGGATGGAGGAAAGTCTGTTCCCGTCGTTCATGTCAATGGATGTTCCGGGCGCGATCGAGGAGGAAAGGCGGCTATTTTACGTCGCGATCACCCGCGCAAAACAGTTTTTGACCATCAGTTACGCGACCAGTCGGCTCCGCCACGGACAGGTCCGGTCGAACTCGCCGAGCCGTTTTTTGGACGAGATCGGCCCCGAACATTTCGAGATACCGCGCTCGGCGGCGGGCGGCATCAACATGATGACCCGCGCCGACAACACGCCGACGAAGGCCGCCGTCATGGGCAATTTTGCCGCCAATCCGCGCC
>JANOQP010000104.1:0-2344 GCA_031414895.1 Saprospirales bacterium | reverse complement strand
GCGCACGACCTCGGCCTCGAAAAGGCCAAAAATCCGGTCCTGTTCGCCCGCCGGGACGTTTCCCGCGAGCCGGTCCTCCAAAATGATCGGTTTCGATGGGGTGGGGGAGTGCTTGCCGTTTTTTGAGCGAAAATCCGGGTCGGCGGGCTGGCCGTTCTTGGCCTCGGCGGCTTCTGTTTTTGGACGGATGGTGAATTTTAGGGCCTCGACGCTGCGCCCTTCCTTCAACTGGATCACGTCCTTTATCATGATATCCGTGTGCCGGTTGATGGCGGTGATGGCGGGGACGATGATTTTTTGGTAAAAATTGGAGAAGCGCGGGTACTCGGTCGTCAATTCGAGGATGCGCTTGATCTCGGAGATTTTCATCGTGCGGTGGCCGATGGTCTCGTACTGTTTCATCAGCTCGTAGATGCGGATTGGGTAGACGCCCAGTTTCCGGACATGGCGCATCTCGTAGGCGGTAAAATTTTTTTGCAGTTCGAGCAAAAACGGCTTCATTTCCGGCTCCACGGTCACGTCCACGAATTCCTGGCTTTCGACGCTCTTGCCCTCCTCGCCCTCTTTCAAATAGTCGATCTTGCGCAAAATATGGTACTGCACCTCCCGCGTGACCCCCTCCGTTTCGTAGTTCACGAAAAAAGATTTTTGCATCAAATCCTTGGCCGCCTGCCGCAAAAGCTCATAGGATGAATTGCTTTTCAGCCCAAAAAGGTCGATCACGTCCTTGTACCAGATGCGATAGACCTCAAATTCGGTGTCGTCCCTGCGGATGCTCGACAGCACAGTGAGGAAAAAGCGCATCTCCCAAACGTCGAACTTGTACCGCGCCTCTATGAGCTGGTTCGATTTTTTGATGAGCGCGATGCCCTTCGAGCGTTTCCTAACTGCCTTTGCCATCCGATTTGTTCGATGTATTTTTTAAAAGCAACCGATTTGGGAAGGTTTGTCCCGAAGCAAAAAAAGTGGCCAACAGGCTCTTTTGGTTGAAAAACAGGCCCAATCGTGATCCAAATATGCCTTTTGACGCAAATTTTGGGAACAAAAAGCAACCGATTTGGGAATGCCCGTGAAAATGCGGCCACTCGAACCAATAAAAAGCAACCGATTTGGGAAGAAAACGGGCTTTTGGGCTAAAAACCGCTCATTTGGACAGCCAATCCGCACAACTTTCCCATTTTGGTTGTCCTTTCCCAAATCGGTTGCTTTTTCGTCCCAAATATGGTGCTTTATTTCCCGATCCAGTTGCCCTTTTTCCCAAAAAAGTTGCCTTAACTCCCAAATAAGTTGCTTTTCGTCGCGCAACTTATTGATAATCAATGAGTTGTGGCTGCCTAAAAAGGTAAAAAGAACTAAAGCTTTAAAAGGAACAACAAAGCTGTTGTTGTGCTTTTTAAAAGCCTCTTTGTTGAAAAATTTTGTTCACCCCCAATTTGCGCCGCGCCCCCTTTTTTGCAATCGAAAAAGGGGAAGGCGACTTGCGCCGCCTTCCCCATATAAAACTACTGACCGGAAATGACTGTTTTTTTAGTGCTTGGGGTCCTCGGTTGCGGATGCTGCCTTGACGCTGGGCTTTTTGGGCGGGGTTGGCGCCCAGCCCATCTGGACGATCTCGGCGGCGAGGAAGTTCTCAAAATCGATGAGGTTTTGGGGTGCTTCAAGGATGTTCTCAACCTGTTTTTCACGCGTGGCCGACTTTACATAAGTGATGGTGGAGGGCGCGTCGGCTATCGTGAAATTGGTCGGGTACTTGCTGGCGAGGTCGAAAAACTTGCTGGTGGCGGCCTTTTCCTGGATCCGGCCCAACACGTTCGGGTCGAGCGTCAGCTCAAAATGGCCCATCCGCTCGATGTGCATATATCCGTCCCACGAGGCCGTGCCGTTGCTGTAAAACTTGACCTCGTATGCGGGGCAAGTGCCGTAGCAGCTTGTTTTTTTGAAGGCCGCGACGACCGTACCGCCCACCGTGATGCCGCCGCCGGTCGGGGCCGGGACCTTCGAACGCGCAGCCTCGCCGTTGCCGCCCGCTTCTGGGAGCTTGATGTTCTTGGTGACGGTTTTTTTAGTGGCGTTTTCGGTGGCAGTGAGGATGGCCATTTTGCCGCTCACGCATTCGAGACGGGTGGCCTTGCCCATCGGTTTGCCGTCGAGCGTCCATGAAAAGGTGTAGCCGCTCAGCCGGTCCTTTGCCTCCATCGATTCCTTGCCGGTAACATAGGGCTCAATGGTCACCCCGCTGCTGTAACAGATCGACTGCACGATGATGACATCGAACGGCTCGGCTGGGGCAGGCACGGACTCGGCCATGTCCATCGAGGCACTGACGGCGGCGGTGGTCTTCATT
>JANOQP010000103.1:0-2517 GCA_031414895.1 Saprospirales bacterium | reverse complement strand
GTTTTTATCGTCGGCACCCATTTTATCTCCACCAATATGATCGCGTTCGGGCTGGGCATTTTGATTGCCAAGAACTATAAAGGCATTATCGGTTATTCAAACAACGGCAAATGGTGGTTCCGTTACCGTTGGTGGTTGTTGCCCGTTGTTTTTTTTATGTTCAACCTTTATCGTTTCTTCGAGATCGACAGGCCCGGCCCAACGTTTTATTATTTCACGAAAAACTTTTTTTTGATTGATGAACTGCTCATTTCGTCCTTGGCAGCGGCCGCGATGTTGATGCTGGCCATGAACACGGAATGGCTTAAAAAACTGCTCTCGATGCAGGTTTTCAAGTTTTTTGGCAAAATCTCGTATGGGCTTTATCTCGTGCATTGGTTGGCAATTCCTGTTGTGATGCCTTATTTTATTGCAAACCAAGAAAGGTTTGGGCTTGACAACATGGGGCTTTTGTTTGCAACAATTATCGGTGTTTTGGTTCTCTCTATTGCAGTTGCTTTGATGATCTATTATTTTATTGAAATGCCGTTTATAAAAATAGGCCGTCGCGTTGCGAAGCACATCAAGGATTGACATTTACAATCATAGACAACAATGCTCTCTGAACAAGAAATCGACCGCATCATCGAAATGGCATGGGAAGACCGCACCCCGTTCGAGGCCATTGAATTTCAGTTCGGCCTCAACGAGAAGTCCGTCATCGTTTTGATGCGCCAACAATTGACGCTGAAAAATTGGAAAAAATGGCGCGCCCGTGTGCAGGGCCGCGCCACAAAACACGTCGCCCTCCGCGACCCGGAAATTTTGCGGTTCCGATGTTCGCGGCAGCGGCAGGTTTCGCAAAACCGGATTTCAAAAAGGTGATTTCGGGCTGAAAATCGCCCCTTTCAGCACCACTTTTTCCACCAAATCCGACCCAAAGGAGTAGGGGAGGAACGCCAGCGACGGCATCGGTCTGGTGATGATGAAATTGCCCATTTTGCCGACGGCGAGGCTGCCGTGATCCTTTTCGAGGCCCATCGCCCGTGCGCCGTTGAGCGTGGCTGCGGTGATTGCTTCCTCGGGCAACATTTTCATTTTTATGCAGGCGAGCGCGACGACGAACGGCATCCGTCCGCTCGGTGTGGTGCCGGGGTTGAAATCGGAGGCAAGCGCGACGGGCAGCCCTGCGGCGATCATTTTTCGCGCCGGCGCATAATTTATCCCCAAAAAAAAGGCCGTCGACGGAAGCAAAGTGGCCATTGTCGAACTGTTTTTCAGACAGTCAATCTCGGCCTCGCCGACGCATTCGAGGTGGTCCACAGAGACTGCGCCGTTCGCCGTCCCGACCTGTACGCCGCCCGAAAAATCAAGCTCGTTGGCATGGACTTTTGGCAAAAGGCCGTATTTCAACCCGGCTTTCAACACCCTGTCCGTTTCTTTTTGGGTAAAAAAATGCGTCTCGCAAAACACATCGCAATAGTCCGCCAGCCCCTCGGCTGCCACCTGCGGGATCATTTTTTCGCAAACCAGGTCGAGGTAGGCATCGCGGTTTTCGCGGAATTCCATGGGCAGCGCGTGCGCACCAAGAAAGGTCGCCCGGACGGGAATCGGGCTTTTTTCCCGCAATTTTCGGATGGTGCGCAGCATTTTCAGCTCGCTTTCGAGCGTCAAGCCGTAGCCGCTCTTGATCTCGATCGCGCCCGTGCCCTGCCCGGTGCACTCCATCAGCCGCGCCCATGCCGAATCGAAAAGCGCACCCTCGTCAGCGGCCTGCACCCGCCGCGCGGAATTGAGGATGCCGCCCCCATTTTGCGCGATTTCCTCGTAGCTCAAACCTTTTATCCGGTCCACAAATTCGCCCTCGCGGCTCGCCGCATAGACGATATGCGTATGCGAATCGCACCATGCGGGCAGCACGAAACGGCCCATTGCGTCAATCACGTTCCCAACATTTTCCGGGCAGTTTTTCATCTCGCCAAAACGCACAACCCGTTGATTATCAATCAATAAGAACGCATTTTCGAGCATCGGCAGGGCGGCCATTTCCGCGCCCTTTGCGATGGAGCGGTTGGCCGGGTCCGCGCCGACAAGGCATTTGATGTTGCGGACAAGCAGGGTTTGTGCGTTCAAGTTTATGTTCAATTTGAAAAGATAAAATAGCCTAATTTTCGCCCGATTTTAACCGGCCAACGCCCATTTTTTATGAGTAAATTACTGTTCTCAACCCTCCTCGCGACCGCTTTTTTCGCCTGCAAAAACGGCGAAAAAAAATGCCCGTACGGCGACCCGATGCCCATTTTTTCGGAAAAGCTCGACCATGTGAAGCTCCATCAATTTGAAAAAAAGGACGGAGAGAGCCTCGAATCGCTCATTTTTGACAGCGGCATCACGCTCGAAATTGAGCAAACAGGCTGCGAACAGATCCGTCAGGAGTTCAGGTTCACGGCCCTCGGCGACCGCCGCAATTTGGCCGACAGCCTTTGGGCAAAAGAGGCGGTCAGGCAGCTCGTTTTTTTGAGCTCGCTCGGCCCCAAA
>JANOQP010000102.1:0-3324 GCA_031414895.1 Saprospirales bacterium | reverse complement strand
AACAGCCAATCGACCTCAATATAATTTATCGAAAAGGATTCAAACTCGAGGTTGTCGAGCATGATTGCGCAGACTTGCGCCAGTTTAAAAGCGGAAATTATGTTCGGAGGCTGTGCAGTTTTGGAAACATTTCGGGTTTTTACGTCAATCAACTCATAAAAACCATCACGGACTACAAGTATATCTGCGGTGTCATTTTGCTTTTCCTCAAAAATCGAATCCATGCTCCAATTTTTGGTAGCATCCTTTCCCCTGCTCAACAAAAACATGGCCGTTGGCGAATCAAAAAGTGCCTTCCTTGCCTCGAAACCAATGATGTCGGGATTTTTTCGGTAAAGGTCGTTGAGATATTCAAACTGCCGAAAAGCCGCTTTTGGATACTGTTTTTTCAAAATTTCATAAACAAATTTATCGAACGGCTCCCCTGCGGCATGACCCGAAAGCGTCCCTGAAGCAGGTTTCGGTAAACGACGACCGACTAATTTTTCACAAATTTTTTGATAATCAACCATGGCCATTTGAGGTGTTTTTGATTTGGACAATTTGGTCAAAAAGCTGGTCGATTTTTGACAGATCAGCTTGGTTTTGAAACAAAAAATAATTTTTGCAAGCGGCTGTAATGGCATCATGCAGCTCAATTTCAATCGGGTCTGCCCAATTTATTGCCGGAAAAGGGATACTTGAGATTGGTTTTTCGGAAAATTCAACAATGTTGCCCTTTACTATCCCATTTAAACACAGCCAATCAAAAACACGTTTATTGTTCAGCCAAGCGGTAATAAACTCGATGCTTTCGCCTGTTTTTGATTTTTTCAAAATAGCCGTCACGTCTTGCGTTGGAAAAACCCCTGCCTCGGCAAGTGCAAATCGAAAATAGCTTTTGTGTGAAATCCGTTCTTTGCAGGGCACTAATATCCTTTTTTCAGGACGGCTGAAAAGTTGTAGGCTGCGAGGGAATACCCATTCCCAATAGGCAATTTCCCGATTATATTGGTACCGATCAGCGAGAGCGGGACGAAATCGCTGCAATTGTTCGTGAAAATTTGGGTAAAGCGCACCAAATTCTGGTTCAGATAACCCGTTTTCCAAAAAAATATAATTGGTGATATCGCCGACCAAAAAAGGTTGAAGATCCTTTGCCTTAGCCACGCGCAACATGGCCGACTTTTCTCGCTCTAAATAATGTTTCCCGTTCAACTGAAATGCTTTGTCGAGACCGCTCACCAAGCCATTCCCAATGTCGCAAAAATCCCCAATTGTATGGTAGGCAAGCGTTTTTGCATCAGAAAAAAGGGTCAAAAGTGGTGTTTTTCGACACACGACTTCGACGGCCTTGATAATCTTTTGGGTCGCCAAATCTGACAAGACCCACCTTTCGTTTGCTCGAAACGCAGGTGCGGAGAAGTATTCCACCCCATGCAAAGGCTCCTTTTTGCACAATGATGCTAGTGTTTCGCGTGTCAATTTTCGATTGCCCTGAAATTTTGCGACGGCAATTGGAAGAGGCGTTTTTTGCGTTTTTCTCCAAGAAAACACAATGGTGGACATCGCCACTTTCTCAAAAATAGGTGTTTCGCAGAAATGATAAATTGCCTCAAAATAGCCATTTTCAACCATATAATTTCGCAATCCGAGCGAGTGCGTCGTGTTCATCCAATATTCAGGGCAGATGAAAATGAGTTGCCCGCCATCATCCAAAAGTTCGATGGATTTCAGGATAAAAATGTACAAATAATCGCAAAGGCTGTTAAAATGTCGATTCCAAAGTGGGTTTAGGAGAAGTTCCTCCTTTAATTCTTCTTCCAAGTTTCCCCAACGAATATATGGAGGATTACCAATCACCAAATCAAACAGTTCGTTTAGTTTCGCAGATACAAAACTTTCATACTGAATATTTTCAAAATTCAAACCAAGCTCTTCGTCGATTTCGTAAGCTTTCCAATTGTTGATACCTTTTTTTTGCAAAACGTCCAAAAAAACACCCTCTCCGCAGGAGGGTTCCAATACCCTCAAATCGGGATGCAAATCGGCCAAACCGACCATGAAATCGGCCATGATTTCAGGTGTGAAATATTGGCCGAGCTTGTTCTTTGATTTTTGTTTTGCCGTCGCCTGCATCGTATTTTTTTATCAAAATTTCGCCCAAAACTACACCGCTTTTTAAAAGTGCCCGGCCACACTTTTCTACTTTTTGGCCACCTCAATTTTTATAAAAAACCCGCAAGCTCTCCTCCTTTCCCGGCATCGCCACGAGTTTGAGGACCTGTTTTGTTTTCCCGTCGTCCACGATGATCTGGGTCGTGTTCACGGCGGCCATGCCAAATTCCTCGGCGTGGATGGTCAGGTAGTTGTCGCCCGGTTGGAGGTTGATGAAAAAGACCTGCGGCTCGTGTTTCAGTTCGACACGGCCGACCACTTTTTTGTCGTTGAGCCAGATGCTCACCACGTCGCCGTCCACGATTTCGGAGTCCGAAAGGCCGATGGAAAGCCGTGGGGAGGTCACTTCGAGCGTTTTTTCAACAAAAATGGGGCGTTTTTCGATTTCGGGAGGCGGGGGGGCTTCCTCCTTTTTCACGATAATTTCAGGCTCTTTAATGGGCTCTTTTTTCTTCTCGACCACTTTTGGCTCCTCCTTTTTCTTCTTTGGCTCGTCGCACGGCAACATACAGGTCCCGCCAAAACGGATATGGAAACCGACCCCTTCGCTCGTCATGTTGCTCACCAAAAGCGCGAATTCCTCGCCCTCGCGCACCTGCACGGGCGCGAGCCAGGCGTTGTCGTTGGCATCCGAACAGCCCGCGTCCTCCGAAATATCGCTGTCCGTCGAGCGCAGCCCCGTCTCGCCCATGCACGGGCTGGGCATAAATTCGCGGTCGCCGGAGGCCATGCAGCGCGTGATTATTTTGTCGGCGCAACTGCCGCCGATGAGCCGAAAAAGCACAAAATCGAGGTCGTCGTCGAACCGGTCGGGGGTCATGGCGAAGGTGAGCGAGCCCGCTTTTTTGATCTTGAAACGGAACCAGACCGCGTTTTGCTCGGCGTTTTGCTGCTCGCCGTTCTGAAAGCAGGGGATATCGATCGCCTCATCCTGGTTGCGGCCCTCGCCCCGCGCCGATTCGATATGATAGACCTGTTTTTTGCAGATGTCCTTTGCCTTTGCGCAGTCGGCAAATTCCTGCGCGGGCAGTTTTAAGGCAAAAGTGAAAAGGCAAAAGGCAAAAGTTAGGGAGCGCATCGTGTTGGGTTTTTGATTGAGAACGGTATTTTTTTACCCTAAACAAGGTGGTTCGGGAAAGCGTTCAAATCGGGTTTTGCGCAGGTTTT
>JANOQP010000101.1:0-2065 GCA_031414895.1 Saprospirales bacterium | reverse complement strand
CCCGTTCGGTTGGGCAGCGAATCACGGCGGGCCGACTGTTGGCCGATAAGCTGTGCGAGGCTGAAAACCAGCGAAAATAACAAAAGGAAAACGTGTTTCATGGCGGGGCCAAAGGCTTTTTTGTTCGTATCCATATCAACGAGGGCAGCGGGGCGAAGGTACATTTCGGGGCAGGTTGTTCGCGGAAAATTTGTCCGTTTTGGGTTTGTGTTAAAATTTACTGCTTAATTTTGCCTTCCCAAAAGGTGCAATTTATTGGGCCCCTTTTTGGTGGGCACGGTTCCTTCCTGATTTTTTTTGCAAAAAAAGTTGGCCGCATTTTGCCCCAACCGATAATCCGACCGATCATTTGATTCCACAAAAACACTGAATTCCCGGCAAAATCCGGCATCAATCCTATGTACGCAATTATCCTCGGCTTTATATCCGCCTTTGTGGTGACGTATTTTGCTATCCCCTCCATCATCCGGATTGCGGTCGCCAAGCACCTTTACGACAAACCGAACGACCGCAGTTCGCATTCCGATATCGTGCCGAGGCTCGGCGGGATCGGGATATTTTCGGGCGTGCTTTTTGCCATTTTGATGTGGACCCCGTTCGATGTCTTTGCCGATCTGCAGTACATTTTGTGCGCTTTTATCATCATTTTCCTCATCGGCGCGAAGGACGACCTAATCAATATTTCCCCCACAAAAAAGCTGGTCGCGCAGATTTTGACCGCTTTTATCCTCGTTTATAAGGCAAATATCCGCATCACCAGTTTTTACGGGCTGCTCGGCATCGGCACTTTACCCGAAATGGCCAGTTTTTTCCTCTCGATGTTCACCATTGTCGTCATCGTCAATGCCTTCAACCTGATCGACGGCATCAATGGCCTCGCCGGGAGCATCGGCGTGCTGATCTGTTCGCTGCTCGGTGCATGGTTTTTCTTTATCCACCGGCCCGAACTCGCGGTCGTCGCCTTTTCGCTCGTCGGCTCGCTGATCGCTTTTTTGAACTACAACCTTGCTCCGAAGGCCCGCATTTTCATGGGAGATACGGGTTCGATGCTCGTCGGACTGGTCTGCGCCATTTTGGCGATAAAATTCATGGAGCTCAATTTCAGCCTTGCGACTTCCGCGTTCAAATTTGATGCGGTACCGGCCATCGCGATCGCCATTTTGATCCTGCCGCTGTTCGACACGATGCGCGTTTTTGCGACCCGCATTTTTCGCGGAAAATCGCCGTTCAACCCCGACCGGACGCATATCCACCACCTTTTGCTCGATTTTGGCCTCACGCACATGCAGGCGACGGCGACGCTCGTGGTGGTCAATTTGCTCTTCATCGGCACGGTCGTCGCGTTGCAGCACGTCGGCACTTTCGCGCTTTTGGTCTTTGAGCTTTGCCTCGCCGGGCTGCTCACGGCCATCCTTTTCCGCCTCGTTTCCGATAAAAAAAGCAAACAATCCGCCGGATGACACCATGGTTTTTGGTCTTCCTCGGCGGCGGGCTGGGCAGTCTCGCCCGGTTCGGCATCGGTTTTTTCGTTGAAAAAAAGGCGGGCGCGTTCCCTTATGCGACGTTCGCGGCGAATGTTTTGGCCTGTTTTATTTTCGGCGCGGCCCTCGCTTTTTTTCAAAAAAACCAGCTTTCCGAAAACGGGCGCTTGCTGATTTTGACCGGATTTTGCGGCGGTTTCAGCACGTTTTCGACTTTTTCGGGGGAGACGCTCGCGCTATTTCAAAACCAAAATGCGGGCCTTGCTTTGATAAATATAACTGCAAGTTTTGTTGGCTGTTTAGTGGCAACTTGGCTGGGACTTCGGATGTTTGCGGCTTAATTCTTTCAAAAACACACGAATACTAGGTTGAAACCAGCCCCAGCGGGGCGTGATATTGGTAGTAATAAAATGCAACGAACCTGCTTTTAGCCCCATCGGGGCGGAATGTGGGCAGCACAAAGGGCATTTCGCCCCGCTGGGGCAATGTCGTTTACTTAAGGATTTTTTGATAAAAAAAAGCTCCAAATTCAAATTTAACCACGATGTCACCCTGTAAGGGTCTGCCCAGATTCAGGCTCGAAT
>JANOQP010000100.1:0-1826 GCA_031414895.1 Saprospirales bacterium | reverse complement strand
GTATTTCGTCAGTCGTAAATCGTAAATCAAAAAGTTCGATAGCACACCCGCCTCATTCCAAAACCCTTTTCAACCAAAACTGCAGATCCTTCCGCGTCTCCCCCGCCCCATTGACATCCTGCCAATCCATCTGGCAGACCAGCCCGTCGGCCTTTTCAAAGCCCCTTTTTTGCCAAAAAGCATCGAGCGGAACATGGCCGCTGTCGTCGGGCCGCACGACCCCGCAAAATGCCAACCGATCAAACCCGCCGAGCGACCGCGCCCACGCCTCCCTTTCCTCGAAAAAACGGACACCGAGGCCGCGACCGCGATAATTTTTGTCCAAAACCGAATGGGAGAAGGTGAAAAAGCCATGTTTTTTGCAAAAATATTCGCCCGCAAGGCCAACGTTTAATCCAAGTAAATTTGGCGGCTCTTTTTAAAAATAGTAAAAAAACCGTCGATTGTTTGGCCGTTTAGTTAAATTCCAAAATCAAGCACCTTTAATCTGGGATTGGGGCTTGTTAAATTTTCAAGCCATGTATTGCGTAATCCAAAAAGGTGGTTAATTTTGTTGTACAAACCAACCGCGCGGAGGAAACACCTATCCAATCACCACTCAAAATTCTGCGGCCATGAAACACCTGCGACATTCGCTACCGACGGTCTCGGTACTTTTCCACTACGATATTGCGGAGAGCTGCTGCTGACACAAGGGCAAGTCTGCATCAGCGATGATAAACAAAAACCGGTTTTTGGCTTGCATGGTTCTGCAAGCCCTGGGGTGCCCATGCTTTTCTTGAACCATTTTTCTAATCTTTTAAATTTTTCTACATATGGAAAATTTGATGACATCGCGGGCTGTCGCAATAATTGCATTCGTCGTGGCTGCAATTATTGAAAGCTCCGCCCAAGCGTGCTGCAACATCCTCCCGCCTGCGGCAAATGACGTATTCTTCACAAACGCAACGGTGAACAATCCACAAACGCTTTCAAACCAAAACGTCTACATCTCCGGGACGGTCAATTTCAACGCTGCCATCACGATGAGCCGCTGCACGGTTTTCATGTGCACGAACGCTATCTTGAACGTGAACAACGCCGCATTGGTGGTTCAAGACGACCTTGCGGGAAACCGCTCGATCATCACAGGTTGTACGCAAATATGGCAAGCTATACGCATTAATCAAGGCTCGTCCATCGTGCTGGACAATTGCGTTGTTCGGGACGGAATAGATGGAATTCAGTTCAATACCGGCTTTCTGAATACGGCATCTAGGATTGAAAACTCCGCTTTTTCGGCAAACCAGGTCGCGATTCAGGCCCAAAATATCACGAACCTTACCTTTCAGGCATTTTCGGGCAACGCTTTTGTGCGTTTTCGTGGACCCGTAACCGGGATACCGGGAAATGGGAGCGGGGTCACCCTGTTCGACCCGCTGCCCCCATTCAACACGCTAGCTCCAGCATATGGAATTTCAGTGTTTAGTGCTACTGGCTCAATCGGAACATCTGGGAATCAGAACCGGTTTATTGGTTTGTCCACTGGCATCAACATGGTCAATTCTACCTTGTCTGTTCAAAACTGCCAATTTTTGAATTGCCTAGCAACAGGTTGGAACGGGCAACAAGCTGGTTGGGGCATCTATGCCAACAACAGCAGCCTCACCATCCAAAACATTTTCTCGAACAACGCAAGCTGCGAGTTCATTGGCAACAATCGAGGCATTAAAAGTGACGCGACAGTAGCCTTAAATATTCAGGATGCGGTTTTCACCAATGAAAATGTGGAAGATTTGGAAGTGGGAGGGTCGATCAACCCAAACTCTGTGCTCATCAAGAACAAC
>JANOQP010000099.1:0-2037 GCA_031414895.1 Saprospirales bacterium | reverse complement strand
TCGTTGGTCGGTTCGAGCGGGCCGGTCAGGAGGGCATCCTCGGTGAGCGGTTGCGGGGCCATTTTTGGGTAGATGCACGACGAGCCGAGGAACATCAATTTTTTTACGCCGGACAAATACGACGAGTGGATGACGTTGGTCTGGATCATCAAATTGTCGTACAAAAACTCGCCCCGATAAGTGTTGTTTGCCAAAATACCGCCCACTTTGGCCGCAGCGAGAAAGACAAAATCCGGTTTTTCATTTTTAAAAAACAACTCGACTTCTGCCTGTTTTCGTAGGTCAAGTTCTTTTGAGGTCCGGGTGACGATGTTCGTGAAACCGTCTTTTTCGAGCCGCCTTTTCAGGGCCGAGCCGACCATGCCGCGGTGGCCGGCGATATAGATCTTGGATTGTTTGTCCATTTATTCAAACTGGTTTTTGGGCTTATAGCCTGCATTTGTCAGCAAGATTTCCTTTTGGAAAAGGCGCACGTCCGCCGCAACCATCTCTGCGCACAATGACCGCACATCATATTTTGGCTGCCAACCGAGTTTGGTTTTCGCTTTTGTCGGATCGCCGATCAATAAATCGACCTCGGTGGGCCGGAAATATTTTGGGTCGATCGCCAAGATTTCCTTGCCGATTGGCAATTGAAAATCGGGGTTTGCGCATTTTTCGACAAAACCGATTTCATCAATGCCGTTGCCGCGAAACCCGATTGTGATGCCGACTTCGATACAAGCCATTCTAATAAATTCCCGGATTTCTGTGGTCTCGCCAGTCGCGATCACATAATCCTCTGGTTCGTCCTGCTGCAAAATGCGCCACATGGCATCGACATAATCCTTCGCATGGCCCCAATCGCGCTTTGAATTTATGTTCCCCATCCAAAGTTTGTCCTGCAGACCGAGGGCGATCTTGGCGACCCCGCGCGTTATTTTCCGGGTGACAAAAGTCTCGCCGCGCAAAGGGCTTTCATGGTTGAACAAGATGCCGTTGCAGGCAAAAATACCATAAGCCTCTCTGTAATTTACGGTGATCCAATAAGCGTAAAGTTTCGCGACAGCATAGGGCGAGCGCGGGTAAAAAGGGGTCGTTTCTGTCTGCGGTATCTCCTGCACTTTTCCATAAAGCTCCGATGTGGAGGCCTGATAGATCCTGCATTTTTTGGTCATGTTCAAAATGCGGATGGCCTCCAAAAGCCGCAACGTGCCGATGCCGTCCGTATCGGCGCAATATTCAGGCGTTTCGAAGGAGACGCGCACATGGCTCATCGCGCCGAGGTTATAAATTTCATCCGGCTGCACTTCTTGGATGATCCTAATAATATTGGTGGAATCGCTCAAATCGCCATAGTGCAAAATGAAGTTCTTGTGCTCAACATGTGGGTCCTGATAAAGATGGTCTATCCGGTCGGTGTTGAAGGAAGAGCTACGCCGCTTGATACCGTGGACGATATACCCTTTTTTAAGGAGGAGCTCGGCGAGATAGGCGCCGTCTTGTCCGGTGACGCCGGTTACGAGGGCTATTTTTTTAGTGTCCATATCTGGAAGGAAATGTTTTCATTATAATTAGTACGCGCCTGTCCAACGTGTCAGAACGGCCTTTTCGGCAAATCTTTGAACCATGAATAAACCAGTTCGCTCTTTGGGAACACAATAACCCAAGCGGTCAGGAAGATGATCTTTAGGTCCACCCAAAAATTCTGTTTTGATTGATACCACTCTTCTACTTTTCCTTTAAACGGGTAAATGCAATTCACATAAAAATCCCAAGTGTCGCCACCGTTTTCTTTGACATTTGTAATCAATGTTTCTTCGTCCCTGAAAATGATGGAACCAATGCCAGTCAATCCCGGCTTTGCGTTGTAAATTACCTTTCGGACTGATTCTGGATAACCGTCGAAACTCTTTTGCATGACCGGGCGTGGCCCAACAATGCTCATGTCCCCACGAAGTATATTGATCAGTTGCGGCAGCTCATTGATCTTTGTTCGGCGCAAAAAATCGCCCATTGGGAGAAGCCTAGGGTCTCTTTTGAGCGTGATAAGGCCGC
>JANOQP010000098.1:0-1535 GCA_031414895.1 Saprospirales bacterium | reverse complement strand
AAAAAATACCAAAAGCGGGCCGGAAATCGGCCAAGCCGATTGGAGAAAAAGGGAAAAACTGAGTTTTCAGGAAAAGCCTGGCCTTGCGGTCGGGCTTTTTTTTTGGCAAAAATCGTTGGCAAAAATCCTTTTCCTCCCCATTTTCGCCGCGCCTTCGCCCCGAAGTTCAGAACAAAAAACATGAGAAAGGCCAACCTAAAAGCCTGGAACGACCTCCCAGACGGGCCGTACTTAAAAACGATGGAAGAGGCCCAGCCCCATTTTCGGGACATTGGCCTTTTTCCGGGCAGCCTCGGCATTGACCACGCCTCGGGCGGTTATCTGGCCATCCATCGAGCACATTCACCGTCAGCTTTGGAACGGGAAATACCGGTCTGTCTTTTTTTAAAAAATCGCGGATTTAGGGTGCTTTTAGAGCCCGAATCGGCCGGGAGGCGTTCGCCGGACTGCCGTATCAACGAGCGGATTTTCGAGATAAAACAAATCACCCGGACCAAAAACATCCATCAATCGCTTATCCGACAGTTGCGGACGAGCTATTTTAAGGCAAACCGCGTACTGATTCACATTTGTCAACCTGCAAATTTGAAGCAACTGGAGGGTGGACTTGCCGAAGCAACCCATAAATACAAGAAGATGGAGGAAATATGGATCGTTAAAGACGGGGCATTTTTCACATGGGAATTTGCCACAAAAAAATTAAGGAGAGCCGCTCCGTGAGCGACCCTCCTTTTATAGCAGCGAACCTCGGCTCGCTAAGGCAGAACGCACCCACCCAGCAATTTGGGCAGCTCTCGTTTGCGGAACAAAAATATGGCGATTGACTTGGTTTTTGCCGGGTTTTGTCAAATTATTTTTCGCAAGCGGGAAAAAGTTGCTTTTCAGCCCCGTTTGAACGAAAAGCACCGCCCTATTTTTTCGAGAAAGGCCCGCCGCACGACGAGGTTCACCGGACGTTCGGCGAGGTGGTTGGAGACCTGGAAATTGAACCCCGAAGGGTGCGCGATTTTTGGGCCGCCACCTTCTTGCCGTAGGGCGCGGCTGTTTTCCCGGCAGGTTTTGAGGTTGAGGTCGAGTTCCGCCAATTCGGTTAAAAGCCGGATCCGGTTGACAAAAACAACCTCGCACGAATGGATGTCGTCGGCTTTCGCCAGTTCCAAAAGCCCATCGGCAAGGTGGATGCTGAACACAAAAGCATAGATCTCCGTCAATTTTTTTGGGTCAAAGAGCCAGCCGTCCAACAGCTTGTCACCTTTTAAATAATTGATTTCGAGCGCGAAAGTGGGCAGGTCCTTGTTCAAATAATGGAGCTGCGCCTTTTCATCGACCTTGAATTGCAGCCCTTTTTCGTCGGCCAAAATGAGGTCGATGCCCCGCATTTGCAGGTTTTTGTCTGCAATCCGTTGGATTTTCAGGTTGGCGAGGCGGTATTGTTCGGACAAAAAAGTGCCGAGGGTTTCCTCCTTTCGGAGGTCATCGTGGAAACGGCTCATAGTATCGGATGTTTTGGCGCGGCCACCGGGGCCGTTTAGTTT
>JANOQP010000097.1:0-2903 GCA_031414895.1 Saprospirales bacterium | reverse complement strand
ACTTTAAAAATGGTCTCCGATACCATTGCCTGCGGAATGCCGGGTGATGCCATTTATGTTTATGGTGAATTGACCAACACCACTGCCAGCCCCCAAATCATGGATGTCATACGGGCGGAAAACAACATTCCGTCAGGTTGGGAAACTTCTATGTGCATGGATATTTGCTACGCTCCATCCGTTGACAGTTTTCAGGCAAGTTTTGGTGCCAACGAAACCAAAACTTTCATTTTTGATTTTTTTACAGATTCGTTTGCCGGCAGCGGCAATGGGCTTGTCCAATTCAAAAATGTGGCCGCCCCCTCGGAAATCCTGGCTCAACGGTTTTACGGGAGAACCGACTGCGTCGTGGGGCTTTCGGAAAACGAACCTGCCAAAATTCTTGCTCTGGGCAATGACCCCAACCCGGTTTCTTCTTCCACAACGATACATTTTTTGCTGGCGCAAGCCGATGAAATTTCACTTTCTGTCCATGACATGGCCGGAAGGCTGGTGGAAAGGCTTGTGAATGAAAGAAAAGAGGCGGGAACCCACCGTGTTTTGTTCGACACAAAAAACCTTCCGACTGGCACCTATTTTATCTTGGCACGAACCAGCCAGTTCAGCCGGGCCAGTAAATTTCAAGTAGTCAAATAAATTTTTAAACGCAAAAAAAATGAAGTCTAAATTACTTTTTCTGTTGCTCGCATTTGCCCTTCATCAGGGCATCATTGCCCAATCGCCCAAAAAAGTGCTTTTTGAAGAAATCAACGGCGCATGGTGCGGACGGGTGCCTTTTGGGGACTGGCAGATTGACAACCACATCCTGCCCAATTACCCAAACGTTATTCCTGTGATACTGCATTACGGAACCACAACGTCCGGCAATAATTCCCGCTATGACCTACTTTCAAACCCTTATTCCGACTCCATCATCCATCATTTTTATGTAGGTGTTCCTCATCCTGCGCCACAGGCCCTCATTGACCGCACCAAGTTTGCCAACGAAGCAACAACTGTGGTTGACCGGCCAAACGGTTATTCATTGGCAAACAATTCTTGGAAAAACCATGTGGCCACCCGAACAAATGTTCAATCCGCTGTCGGGGTAACTGTAACCGGGAATTATGACAAGGCCACCCGCTCGCTGAACGCTGTGGTGAATGCCAACTTTGTTGCCGCAACAACAGGTGACCTGAGAATAAACCTGTGGATTGTAGAAGACAATGTTGTGGGCAGCGGCTACGGATACGACCAGCATACCTACGATTACAACACGGCGCAAAGCCCGTTTTATCATGTTGGGTTGCAGGGTGTCAGCAAGGACAGCATCCCCGGTTATGTCCACAGGCACGTTTTGAGGGGCGGTGCCTCGCCAGCATGGGGAAGCAAAGGGATTATTGCGGCTTCGGTTGCTGCCGGACAGAATTTTTCGGCAAACTATTCTTACGCCGTTCCGGCAAATTGGAATGAGGACAACATCAAATTGGTGGCGTTCATTTCAAAATTCGGCGATACCCAAACCAATCATGAAGTGCTCAATGCCGAGCAAATTCCGCTCACAAACCTTATTACCGGGATTGACAACACCCCTGCCATTGTTTCAAAAACCATTGTATTCCCCAATCCTGCCTCCGGAAAAACCCATGTAGCGTTTTCGCTCGACAAGCCTTCCTTCGCCACTATTGAAATAATCAATACCATAGGGAAAAAGATGCTGACCGTAGCGGAAGGATTCTTGCCAACCGGAAAACACACCGCTTACTTCGATGCAAGCCAATTCCCAAACGGTTTTTACCTCATCAGGGTAAAAACCGATTCAGGTGAATGTTCACCCGTAAAATTCATGGTCATCAACTAAAATCTAAAAGGATGAAACACGCTATCCTCATTTTATGCACCTTTTTGTTCCAACTGTCCGGTCATGCCCAACTTCCCGGATTGACCATCACCGGAAACCCCGAATCGGCAAATGGCGCCACTTGGGTTTATCAAAACACGGTTGACGGAATTGTCTATGACCTCACCGGAATACTGTTCAAACCAACCGGGGCAGGCCCTTTTCCGGCTGTGATAATCAGCCATGGCGGCGGTGGCAATGCAAGCGGGTTCAGCAAAAACGTGGCGAAAGAAATGGTTGGCTGGGGCCGGGTCTGCGTGGCCGCAAACCTCTGCCATGCCGGGAATGCGCCTGTCGGTGCGCCCGGAAATTCCACGAACCCAGGGGCAAGCACTCAAAACATTCAGCGCAACATGAAGTGCTGGGACATACTTGCCAGCCTCGGATACGTGGATACCAATTGCATCGCAGCACATGGGCATAGTTTGGGGGCTATGGCAACGGGAGCGACCGTCGGCACGAACCCTTCAAAATTTGCGGCTGCATCCCACACCGCAGGCGGAGTGAACGACAATGGGCCGCAGTACATAAAAACGCCGCAGGCAAACGGGATAACCACGCCTTACCTTCTTCATCAGGGCGATGCGGATGCAATCGTTTCAATTGCCTACGCCCGAAAAATGGATACCATTCTTACCAACAATGGCGTGATTCATCAGTTGGATGTTTATCCGGGGTACAACCATTCCCAAATCTCGCTCGACCCCACCATGTTTGCCAAAACGAAAGACTGGTACACCCAATACATGCACCAAAGCACGAGTTCGCCGGCGACCAAAAAAGTACTGATGGAAGAAATCAACGGCGCATGGTGCGGGCGCGTGCCATTTGGGGACTGGATAATTGACAACAAAATCGTTTCCAATTACCCGAACGTGATTCCGGTGATGCTCCATTATGGTACCACAACGTCCAACAATCAATCCCGCTACGACCTGCTTTCAAACCCTTATTCCGATGCCATCATCAATCATTTTTATGTTGGGGTCCCTCATCCTGCTCCCCAGGCCCTCATTGACCGGAC
>JANOQP010000096.1:0-4914 GCA_031414895.1 Saprospirales bacterium | reverse complement strand
GGTGCACCGAAGCCGTTTTTCTCGAACTGGCGGGCGTTGAAAAAGTGGAACCCGGCTATTCCGGCGGCAAAACCCCGAACCCGACCTATCGCGAAATTTGCACAGGGACATCCGGCCATGCCGAAGTGGTCCGCGTCCATTTTGACCCGGAAATCGTGGCCCTGGCGACCATTTTGGCCGTTTTTTTCACCACGCACGACCCGACGACGCTCAACCGGCAGGGTGCTGACAGCGGTACGCAATACCGCTCGGTCGTTTTTTACAAAAATGAAACGGAAAAACAGGCCGCAGAGGCCGCAAAAACCGCCGCCCAAACCATTTGGGACCGCCCCATCGTGACCGAGATCGGCCCGCTCACGGCGTTTTTTTTAGCGGAAGATTATCACCAAGATTATTACCGCCGCAACCCTGGGCAGGGATATTGCGCGTTTGTGATCAACCCGAAAATGGGGAAGTTCAGGAAGGATTGGGGGGCAAGGCTGAAGGGCGGCGTTTCCTGAAAGCGGTTATCTGAAACGCGTTTTTTGTCCCGCTTGATCGGCGCACAACGATGTGAACAGCGCTTATGGCCAGCCATAATTTTTCGGGCAACTATTTCCTTCCCAACTCGTGCCGATTAGCTTTGCCCATGAAAACAGGCCGTCCCCTATCAAAAAGGCCCATCCTTTTTATCCAAAACTGACCACCCTTTTCATGAAAACAACAAACACTTTACTGCTCGCGCTGCTTTTCTGCCTCGCGACGAAGGCGACCGCCCAATTGAGCGTCACCCCATATTGCACCTTTTTTGGCTCGACCGTCGACCTTTTTTTGGACGACCCCTCCGCCCCGTTCGACACGGCGGCCCAATATTGCATCCAGTTCCGAAATGCAGCACCCCCGTTCAACACGGCGGTTTCAATGGTGGGCCTGGCGGCCTCCAAGACGCAGATCGTTCTCTTTAATTTCCCGGTCAATTTTTCGCAAGGCGATTATGAGGTCATCGTCCGCGACACCATCGACTGCGCAACGCCCGTCCTCACTTCCTGTGCCTGCATTTCGGTGACCGGCCCCGGCGTCTCGGGCTTCGCGACCAACAAAAACCCGGCCTGCAACGGCGGGCAGGACGGCACCATCACCGTGGCCATCAACGGCGGCTGTCCGCCCTATTTTTCGATGGGCAACCCGGCGTTCACTTTTATGGGCAAAACGGCGACGGCAACCGGGCTGGCCGCCGGAAATTACCAGTTCACGATCTCCGATCAAGGGGGCATCCAGAGCGGCCCGTTCAATGAAACGCTCGTTAATCCGAGCCAAATCGCCCTGCTCTTTGAAAATTCGACCCCTGCCACCTGCGACACAAAGGGCAGCCTCACCATCAGCGGCTCCGGCGGCACACCGCCCTATTCGTTCACGCCAGGCGGCACGGGCAACCCGCAAGTGACCATCCCCGCCCTCGCGGCCGGCCCGCACATCGTCTCGATGACCGATTCAAAAGGCTGCCCCTCGGTGGTCGATACCTTCACCATCGGGGCAAATCAGGGCCTGCCGGACGCAAAAATCGCCCCGCTGACGACCGCCGCCATCGCCTGCGACACGACCTCGATCACCCTTTCGGGAAATTCCGCAACGCCGAACGCCAGTTTTTCATGGTTAAAAAACGGCCTCCCGATTTTCGACAGCATTGCCAATTCGCTCATCGTCGTCGAACCGGGCAGCTATTCATTTGCGGTGCGCGACCCGGCGACCGGCTGCAAAAACACTTCCCTGCCGACCGTCATTTCGGAGGGCCGCAATTTCCCATCGGTCGAAATTTTGCCCATTGGCACCGCCGAAATTTGCGCGGGCGACAGCATTTTGCTCACCGCAAATTGCCCGACGGGCAGCCCGTTTTGCGCGGACGCATGGGTTTGGGGCGGCCCAAGCGGTTTTTCGAGCGACACTTCAAAACAAATTTCGGCACTCCTGGGCGGCAATTATTCCGTGACCGCAACGCTCCTTGCGAGCGGCTGCACCGCCACGGCCGGTAAATCGGTGGCCATCAAACCAACCCCATCGCTGACCTTGCCCACCGGGCCCACCATCTTGGCGAGCGGGGCGACGGTGGTTTTCGATTGGGTGGTTTTCCCGCAAAATGCCGTCATGTCGTGGGCCTCGGTTTTTGACAATTTGATAGCCATCCCAACTTCGGGAACGGGGCTGCCCGGTTTTGGGAAATTTGAGGTTTCGGCCCCCGAATTTGTCGGCGGCGCGGCTTTCACCATCACCCCAGAACTCGACGGCTGCATTGGCCCTTCCGGAACGGTTTCGTATAAAATCGTCCCCGGCAATTTTGAGGTTTTTGCCCCGGAAATAATCAGCCCAAACGGCAGCCCGGCCAACCAAACTTGGCAACTGAGCTATCCGGATAGCGTCCGGCCCGACGATTTTGAGGTCCTTATCTTCAACCGCAGCGGCGGAAAAGTGGCCGGCCCCGAGCCGCTCGATTTCACCTGGGACGCGGACGGCTGCCCGAACGGCACCTATTTTTATTTGATCAAAAAGAAGGACGGCAGCGGCGCGGCCATAAAAGGCGCGGTCACCGTGATCGGGAAATAGCGGAAACTTCAAAACCAAGTTCAAAATCAAGCTCAAAATCGACACGCCAACATGAAACATTTTCTACACTGCATATCCCTTTTGGTGTTCTGTGCGACCGCAAATTTTGCGCAGCAAATCCCCGTTTTCAACCAAAATATCTTTGAAAACCTGCAACACAACCCGGCCGTTTTCGGCGCGGCCGATGGCGGGGTGCGGCTTGCCCATCGCCGCCAGTTCCTCGGCCTCGAAACCGCCGACGCGCCCGTGACCTATCTCGCGCAGGCAGATATTTCGCGTCCGCTCGGCCTCGCCGCCCGGCGAATTGGGCTGGGCATTTTGGTCTCGCAGGACAAGGCCCATATCTCCCAACGGACGGGCGCGGGGCTGGCATTTTCCTATCATTTGATGCAAAACGACTGGCTCGACCTCGCCCTCGGTATCGGCGCGGGCATGAACTCGATGGGCCTGAACACGACCGGGCGGCGCATCAACGACATCAGCGACGCGACGTTATATAATGGAGAAAAGGCGAAGGGCGGCCAATTCCATGCCGGGCCGGGGCTGTTTTTCAAGTTTCGGAACAACCGTTCGCAGACCCTGCAACTCAACCTCGCCGTGCCACAACTTTTTGGCAACAACCCGGAATTTGACGAAATCAACAACGAATTCGTGCCGACTGGCCACTTTTTGGGGTCGGTCAGCTATAAAATACCGATCGGGCAGCGCGTTTCGGTCGAGCCGGCTTTCATGGTGCGCAGTGCATTTGCCGACAAAAACAGGACCGGGCAATATGACATTGCAGCACGCATCCATTTTATGAACGGCAGGTTTTGGGCCGGCGGCGGCACCCGTTTTGCGAATGCCCCGGGCAGTTTGCACGGCGGTTTTGGGCTGCGGCCCGTGCCACAATTTTCCATTTCGGCGGATTATGAAAACCATGCGCAGCTCGGCGGGTCATTTGAGGTTTTGATCGGCTACCATTTTTCGGATGGCAAAAAAACGCCGGACAAAATGGCCCCGCCGACCGTTCTCGGCCAGCCTGGCAATGTCGAAAAAAACACAAAAGCACAATTGAAGGACCTCGAAAACGGGCTGAAAAGCCGCGCGGCAACGATCGCCCCGCTCAATTCGCAGGCCGCGACCCAAAGGACGACGCTCGGCAACCAGTTCATAAAAATCGGCACAAAACTGGACGAATCGACCGCCGCAAGCACCCCGCAGGAACTCCGTGCGCAGTCGGAAATAGCCCGGGCCAATTTGGAGGCCGCCCGCGACAACCTCGCCTCGCTCAACTCGACCAATGACCGGGCGCAGGGGCTTTGGGCCGAATCGCGCAAAATGACGGGCAACCTTTTCCCGCCCGGCACCGACCTGCCGATGCGCACCGGGCTGCGGATGAACGCCATCGAGGCTGCCGCCAAAAACATCCAATCGGCCACCGCGACGGCCCGCGCCGAATTTGATGAGGCCCAAAAAAAGGTCGATGCCCTCGAAAAACGCGCCGCCGAAAGCTGGGACTTCACCAAGCTCATCGCCTCCGGCAACCTCGAAGCAGCCGCCATGACCGTCCAAAACGAGCTCGACACCTTGCGGCGGCGGCCTTCTGGGCTGGCCCCGGTCAAACTGGTGAAAGCGGGCGATTTTACGGTGGTGACCTTTCAGTTCCCCGACGTTGGCGAGTCGTACGATTTCCAAAAAGACCTCCGCGAAACGGCCTATCTGCTCTCCTATATCGCCAAAAAAGCGCGGCTATGGCAGTCAAAGGGCATGACCGTCGGGGCGATCACCGTCCGGGCCGACCTCGCCGCCGCTGCCCCCGCGTTGCGCGAAATGACCGGGGTGATCTACGAGGGCAACAAAACGGAGATGAAATTCAGCCTATTGGACAAAGAAAAACCGGGCGCGGCAGCCGTTCCGCGCAGCAATTCGGCGCAGCCGGGCAAGCTGGATCTTGAACAATTGGTCGCATTAAAAGCAACGGGAATGGCAAAAGTGATGGAGCAATCCGGGACGGGCGGCATATTGCCAACGGTCGAATTGGTGGTCGGGAACGGCGACCAATATTTCAACCAAATTTATTCGGTTTCGATACGGGTCAGGTGAAAAAAAAGGCCCAACTATTTTTCAATTTTTGCTGCCAATTGTAGTTTCAATTCTCCCTAAAACCTCCATTTTCACCCCGCAAACCGGGCTTTGAGGAAACATTTCCGCTCTCCTTTTACAAAAAAATCCAATCCAACATGGCCAAAATGAACAAGGGCACTTTCTCCTTCGGCGGGGAAAAAATTGCCGTCACCAAAAACACCGAGCTTGCCGCCGTTCGATATAACAAAGGTGCCGCGCCCAAAAAACGGG
>JANOQP010000095.1:0-3623 GCA_031414895.1 Saprospirales bacterium | reverse complement strand
TAAGTACCTCATTATCAATGGGTTGACTTGACAAATGACTTGGTATGCTAATTATTAATGCCGGTCCCATTTTTTATTTACGAAATACGACGGACGATATACGATTTTTGATTTCGTGCAATCCCCAATGCAATTGCGGATCGGGAGCGCGCAAATTCAAAAATCGTATATCGTCCGTCGTATTTCGTAAATAAAAAATGGGAGCGCGACGGGTTTCAAAACCTTTTATGCTCACTTAACGCAACCGATCAAGCTCCGTTGCCGCAAATTCGCCAAATCCGCCGCGTCGTATTGATAAATGCCATCCGGCGAAAGGATGATGAGGTCTTTTGACCACGGGACGGGGATAATGTCCGTCGCGTTGATGCCCGAAATTTTGGCCAAAAGACGGTCGCCGGACGTGGCGGGGTCGGTTTTGTCAAAGATTTTCACGCCCTCGTCGCAGACAAAAAGCTGGTTGCCGCGCACGCCGAGGCCGAGCGGATGGGCCATGTCGAAGGTTTTCAAAAGGACAGGTTTTGTCAGGTCGTTGATGTCGATCACGTCCATTTGGTTCGCAAAACCTTGGCAGGCCGTGCCGTCGTGGAGCGTGACAAAGGCCGTCGTGCCATCGGCCACGACCGGGTCGCAGGCGCGGGCATGGATGAACTCGCCGAGTTTTTTAGGGCTGTCGGGGCTGTCGCCGGCATCAAAAATGAACATCCCGCTGTTGGAGCCGATGAACAGTTTTTGCCCCATCGCGAACAGTGTTTCGATGCCGAAACCGACCGAAATGGGCTGCCCAACGGCCTTCGGCGCGGTCAAATTGGAAATATCGAACGAATGGAGGCTTTGGTTATCGACCGAATAGAGCCGCTCGCCCGCAATCGTGAACCGCGCGAAAGAGCCGCCAACGCCCGTTTTCGGGGCAGAGCCCGTGTTGGACGCAACGAAGCCGCCGCCGGTCGCATCGTTCACAATTTCGCAAGATTTGCAACCAAATTCTCCATAATATAAATACTGTTTGCCGTAATAGCCGGAATTGCAGTCAATCTCCACCGTTTCGTCGGTCTCCTCATATCCGACGATGAAACTGTCGATCACAGCATTATAATGGTTGAAAGGAAAAACATCCTCCACCCGCGCCACGAGCTTCGGCGCGACCGGGTTTTTGATGTCGATGGCGACGAGGTCCATGTAATTGTCGGCGAAAAGGATGCCGTCGCGGACGGCCATATCGACGCAGCCGGGGAGGTTGATAAAGGCGATATTTTTGGGGTCGTCGGGGTTGGTGTTGTCAAAAACATGGATGCCCTTTTCGCGCTCGCCGACGAGCAGCCAGTTTTGGAAAAGGTAGATCTGCCCCGTTTTTTGGAGCGGCTCGGCGGCGGCGGCCTCGATCTCTACGCGGATATCGGCGGTGCTTTTGGTGACCGGTTTCCAGATTTTGTAGGTCATCGTGGCCGAGCATTTGTCTTTTAGACAGCCCGAAACGGCGATGGAAAGTAGGGAAACGGCAACGATCGCGGCCAAAAGGAGCGGGAGCTTGAAATTTTTCATGGTGGAAATTTTTTTGACTGTGAAAGATACCATCAAAGACCGCCGGACGCGAAAAAAGGTTGGGGAATTGTCTGAACTTTGATTTTGTGTGATTTTTATGATTTTTATGAATTTAGGACACCTTCGCACGAACAATAAAAATCACACAAAAACGAAGTTCAGACAATTGTGATTTTTGTGATGGGCGTGGCCCAATCATGGCAATCACAAAAATCACACAAAATCAAAGTTCAGACAAAAAAAATGCAACAGTTCGCCCTCGCCCTCGACCTCAAAAACGACCCCGCGCTGATTGCGGAATATGAAGTTTGGCATCAAAAAGTCTGGCCCGAAATTGTGAAAAGCATCAAAAGTTCGGGGATCGAGCAGCTAAAAATTTGGCGGGCCGGCAACCGCCTTTTCATGCTCATCGAGGCCGATGAGCATTTTTCATTTGAAAAAAAATCGGCGGCGGACGCGGCCAACCCCGTCGTCCAAAAATGGGAGGAACTGATGTGGAAATTTCAGGAGCCGCTGCCGTTCGCCGCACCGGGCGAAAAATGGGTCGTGATGGACCAGATCTTTGATGTCTGAACGGTGATTTTTATGATTTTTGTGATGGGCGTGGCCCAGACATGGCAATCACAAAAATCACACAAAATCAAAGTTCAGGCCGGTTTCCCCATCATCAAAAGCATATCAGCGACCGTCTCTTTTAGGTCTTTTCTATTCACGACGAGGTCGAGGAAGCCGCATTCCATCACAAATTCGGCGGTCTGGAAACCTTCCGGCAGGTCTTTTTTGATCGTTTCCTTGATGACGCGCGGCCCGGCGAAACCGATGAGCGCACCCGGTTCGCCGATGTTCACGTCGCCGAGCATCGAATAGCTGGCCGTCACGCCGCCCGTCGTCGGGTCGGTCATGAGCGAGATATAGGGCAATTTGGCGCGGGCGAGCTGGGTCAATTTAGCGGAGGTTTTCGCCATTTGCATCAATGAAAAGGCCGCTTCCATCATCCGTGCGCCGCCCGATTTGGAGATGATCATAAGCCCGGCGCGGTTTTTTATCGCATGGTCGATGGCGAGCGCAATTTTTTCGCCGACGACCGAGCCCATCGAGCCGCCGATAAATTTAAAGTCCATCGCCGCGACCACCAATCGGTGCCCGCCGCAGAGACCCGACGCGACGGCCATTGCATCGTTGAGGCCCGTTTTTGCGATGGTTTCCTCCAAACGCTTGCTATAAGGTTTTGAATCCGTGAATTCGAGCGGGTCCACCGAGAAGAGGTCGTCGAACAAGATTTCCGGCTCCTCGTCAAAAATGATCTCGAAATACTCGAACGAACCGATCGAGCTGTGGTAGTCGCATTTCGGGCATTTGTAAAAATTTCCCTGCAAATCCTTTGTTGTGCTGGTCTCCTTGCAGTTTTTGCACTGGTACCAGACCCCTTCGGGAACGTCCTTTTTGGCCATCGTGGCCGTTGAAATGCCTTCTTTTAGTCGCTTGAACCAGCTCATTTGAGTGAATTTTGAACGGCGAAAGTAGAAATAAAGGCAAAAGTAAAAAGGCAAAAGGCAAAAGTGTTGGGCCATCAAAAGGCAAAAACAGGGGGGTATTCTCAAAAAAACAGTCCTGCTCAATGGGGCAACCGCGGGGGTTTGCCTAAATTTGGGTTTAAAACAAACCGCTACAAAAATGAAAAACGACTTGTCTGAAAGACTTCTCCGGTTTTCTGTGGATATCTTTCTATTCCTGAAAACAATACCCCATAACGTCGAGAACAATGTCATCAGGTATCAATTGGCCAAATCGAGCACTTCTGCTGGGGCGAATTATGAGGAGGCCCAAGCGGGTTCGACTCGGCCCGATTTTAACGCAAAAGTGGACATTGCCCTCAAAGAAATGCGGGAATCAAACTATTGGCTCAAACTATTGGATGCCCTAAAAATCGGCGACCTCGATTTATTGAAAAAGCTCCTAAAAGAATCTCATGAGCTCAAGCTGATTCTTGGCTCAATCGCCTCAAAAACCTCCAAATAATTTATGGCAAAAGGCAAAAGTGTGCGGCCCTGCACTTTTGCCTTTTGACTTTTTACTTTTGCCTT